>NZ_OSDX01000004.1:0-157406 GCF_900382755.1 Vibrio sp. Evd11 | reverse complement strand
AGCCTCAAGGAACAATCACCACCGCCCTAGGCGGTGGTTTTGAGGAGCCAATAAAATCATAAAAATGAGTTTCGGCCTCAAGATAGGAGTGACCGTTAACAAGAGAAGTGTAAAGCTGTTGAAAGCTGTTTCTAACCTCGCCCCCTCTCTCGTAATCGTGCAAAAACGCACAATAATCGTATTGTCTATCCCCTGTTATTTGCTGTTGGATATTACCCATCCAATGAGTATCCACAAATAGCATGTTGTAAGACCAACTTACCGTAGCAGGATTGCAAGAATGAATATCTGAGGGGTTAATAGTAACAATATCACCACGCCCTATTTGGTGTTGGGAACCTAGGTTGCGGTACTGAGCAGCGCCTTGCTGAATAACACCAAACGAAAATTCATCGTGAGAATGCGCGTCATAGCATGCGCTCGATCTATCCGCTATTCTAATTTCAATGTTCGGCAACAAGGTGCTTTGCTTAAAAGCGACCGTGCGATCCTTTGCCATATCATTCTCCTTATCATACCCAAATACTTACTATCGAAACGACGAGTAGTCCAGCCATACCCCTGTTGAACATTGTTTGCTTCACCTCAGATTGTAATGCCTTCCTTATCGCCTGCCCTAATAATGCCCAACTCGCCACCCCCACCAAACATGCAGCTAGAGATATCAAGGTAAAGAGCAGCAGCGCGATGGAAGACGATGGCTGATCGACAACATATAAACTAATACCCGACATCGCAACTAACCAAGCTTTGGGATTTATACATTGCAAAAATGCGCCCTGCCACGCTTTAGGGGCTTTGTCTTGCGAAATAGAGTCAATGCTTTGATATGGCGCAAAAGCAATTTGTTTTGCGAGATAGAGTAAAAATAGGGTCCCTACAATTTTCATCAACCACGCAATATTTGGAATCCCACTTACTAATAATCGCAATAAGCTTCCTGAACAAAAAAACGATGATGGCATAAGCAATACTCGCTCCTACTACATACCTCAGCGCAACCTTTAAGCCGTAATTGGCCGACGTACTAGTTGCCACGAAATTTACCGGTCCAGGTGACAAAGCTCCAATCATCGCAAATGTGAACATAGCTACCCATAATTGTTCCATGTCAGTTCCGTTTATTCTTTTGCTAAAACACTAAAGTACCTAAACTTCAAAACCCGTTATTGAACAAAATTGCTATGGTCTCATCTACTTTCTATGCTTCTTTCAGTTTTTAAACGCCTTACCGGTATAACGCCTTTACATGTAACCCTCAGATGAAAAAATTCGCATTTATCTGCGCCTTTCATTCATCGTCTACTCTACAACACAGTCATTCTAGATGTCGTCATCTAGCACGTGACCTCGAGATATTTGTTTACATCAACATACGTGACTCTTTTATGGGTAAGAGAGAGTGACCAATCCGTGAACTTTATGAACTTTATTTACCCAATGTTCTTTATCCTCAATATCACCGCATTACAGACAACCCATTAACATATCGTTAACTTTGAATTTATCTACTAAGCAATACCCTACTCATGTGTTTGGTAGTTGGATATAAAACATAAGTTTCTCTCCATTGAAGAGATCTCCACATAAGGAACGTGAACCATGTTCAAGGCACTGAAACCTACTATTGCGGCTTCTATCATCGCAGCAACCTTTTCTTTTAACACTTTTGCTGCTGACGTAGAAAAAATCCACTTCCTAATCCCAGGCGGCGCTGGCGGTGGTTGGGATATGACGGCGCGTGGCACGGGTGATGTTTTGGTGAAATCAGACATCGTAGAAAATGTCTCTTTCCAAAATCTATCTGGTGGTGGCGGTGGTAAAGCAATTGCTCACCTAATCGAGACCGCTAAACGCCAAGAAGACACACTAATGGTGAACTCAACGCCTATCGTTGTTCGCTCACTAACGGGTATCTTCCCTCAATCTTTCAGAGATCTGACTCCTGTAGCAGCAACCATTGCCGATTACGGTGCAATCGTCGCGTCTGCGGATTCTAAGTACAACACTTGGGAAGACGTCGTTAAAGAGTTCGAAACCAACCCACGTAAAGTGAAAATCGCTGGCGGCTCGGCTCGTGGCAGCATGGATCACCTTGTTGTAGCGGCAGCGTTCAAAGGCGAAGGTTTTGATGCGAAGAAAGTACGTTACATTGCCTACGATGCTGGCGGTAAAGCGATGGCAGCACTGCTTTCTGGCGAAACGCAACTGCTTTCGACAGGCCTTGGTGAAGTACTAGAAATGTCTAAATCAGGCCAAGTAAAAGTATTGGCAGTAACGGCACCAAAACGTCTTGATGCGGCACCAAACATCCCAACACTGACTGAATACGGCAATGAGACTGTGTTTGCGAACTGGCGTGGCTTCTTCGCTGCACCAGGTACTAGCCAAGCAAAAATCGACGAGTGGAATGTAGCGCTAGGCAAAATGTACAAGACTGATGAATGGCAAGTGGTTCGTGACCGTAACGGTTGGATTGACAACTACAAAGCTGACAAAGATTTTTACGCCTTCCTAGAAGACCAAGAAAAACAGATGGGCGACCTAATGCGTGAGCTTGGTTTCTTGAAATAACCAGCAACCATAGAGGGTCTATGTGCCCTCTTACTCTTTCCTTGTTTCGCCGTACATGAGTTAACTTCAAACTCCTTTGTTTATTCGTAGACGTATTACTAACGCTTGCCGATTCGTTGTAAACGCAAGTGGCTGATAAACCAGTACCGTAATTCGCTTACCTTTGGTTAGTGATCCCAGACATTTCATTGACTCGCTCATGTACGGCTTTTTTACTTTTTATACCACCCTAAATGGAGTTGGATATGTCGGACTTACCAACCAAATTTCTGAGTAAGGAATCTTTGCTTTCGAAGGATCGCATCGGAGCCATGCTCTTTATGTTGGCGTGTTTATGCTATGGCTACCAAACCACGCTGATTCCTTTGTTCCCCGGTGACGAGTACGAACCCTTCACAGCAAGAACCTTACCTATCCTGCTAACGTTTATCGGCATTGGCCTTTCGTTGATCCTACTAGTTACAGGACAACCGGACCAGAAGGTTTCATGCGACACCACGCCGCTGAACTGGAAGCTGCTTATTGGCTTTTTAGTGTTAATGGCTTTGTACGGTGTTGGACTGACTTATCTTGGCTTTGTTTTAGCAACCAGCTTCTTCTTGCTTGCTGGCTTTTACCTATTGGGTGAGCGCCGTAAATCTGTTTTATTTGGCGCGTCATTTCCTTTCGTTATCGCGTTCTTTTTATTATTAACTCAAGGCTTAGATATCTACCTAGAGCCTGGCTTAATCTTCACTCTTTGGTAGGGATAACATTATGTTAGACGGAATTTTACAAGGACTTTCTACCGCTGTGATGCCAATGAACATCATGATGGTAATTGTGGGCTGCTTCGTGGGTACCTTCATCGGTATGCTTCCGGGGCTAGGTCCAATTTCAGCAATCGCGTTGATGATCCCGATTACATACGGCCTAGATCCTTCTTCTGGCTTAATCTTAATGGCAGGTGTGTACTACGGCGCAGTATTTGGTGGCTCAACGTCATCAATCTTAATCAATGCTCCAGGTTGTTCTTCAACAGTAGTAACCGCGTTCGACGGCTACCCAATGGCACAAAAAGGCCAAGCTGGTAAAGCGTTGGCACTAGCAGCCTACTCTTCTTTCACTGGCGGTACGCTGTCAGCAATCATGCTTTTGATTGCAGCACCGGCTTTAGCAAGCGTCTCATTGAGCTTCCAGTCGTCAGACTACTTCGCATTGATGTTGTTAGGTCTATCGGCTGTAGCGGCGTTTGCAGGTCCAGGTCAGGTAATAAAGGCATGGATGATGACCATTCTTGGTTTGATGCTATCTACTGTTGGTATCGATAAAGGTGTTGGTGTTGAGCGTTTCACGTTTGGCCTAACAGACCTAATGGATGGCTTTAGTTTCCTACTTCTTGCTATGGCAACCTTCGCTTTAGGTGAGACTTTAATGGGTATTTTGAAACCTGAGAAAGACACCAGCGGCGAAGAAAGCCAAAAGATGGCCGATATTGGCAGCATGAAAGTAACTAAAGAAGAGTTCAAAGAAGTCGCGCCCGTTTCGATTCGTTCTTCAATTCTTGGCTTCTTCACTGGCGTGCTTCCGGGTGCTGGCGCGACTATCGCAGCTTTCTTAAGCTACGGCATGGAACGCAGCCTAGCGCCAAAAGACAAGCAGAAAGAGTTTGGTAAAGGCAGTATTCGTGGTCTTGTTGCTCCTGAATCAGCAAACAATGCAGCTTCAAGTGGTTCATTCGTTCCACTACTGACACTTGGTATTCCGGGCTCTGGTACTACAGCAATCATGCTAGGTGCATTGATTGCTTATGGTATTCAGCCGGGTCCTCGCTTGTTCGTTGAGCATCCAGATGTATTTTGGTCGGTGATTATCTCGATGTACTTTGGCAACATCGTGCTGGTTATCTTAAACCTACCGCTGATCCCATATATCTCTAAACTGCTAGCGGTACCAAGAACGGTACTACTGCCAATGATTATTTTCTTCTCAATCACAGGCGTGTACTTGGTGTCTTTCAACACGATGGATGTGTTTGTGATGCTAATTGTGGCAATGGCGGCGATAGCGTTAAGGCTGGCCAACTTCCCGCTCGCACCGTTACTGCTTGGCTTCATATTAGGTGGTTTGATGGAAGAGAACTTGAGACGCGCACTGATGATCAGTGATGGTGAACTCAGCTTCCTTTGGGAACGTCCTATCACCATGACCTTCACTATTTTAGCGGTATTGGTTCTATCTAGTCCTATTCTGGTTAAGCTGTTCAAGAGCTTTAGAGCAAAGCCTGTTGAAGTGTAAACTTGGCTTAGCCTAGAAAATCGGGTAGCCGAGGGTGTCTAACCCTCAGCCCCCACACCACCCTGCATGCGGCTCCGCACAGGGCGGTTCATTTAGAACGCCTAACCTAAACTTTCTGGTTAGGGTAATGAACTGCGATCCATCCATCTCTTAGTGAAAATAGTCCCGCTTTCTTAAGGTATTCATTACTCAGTGCTTGCTGTATTCCGGGGGTCTTCGAACTTCGCCATGGACCTTTACTTGTGATACCACAGCCAACGGCTGATTGGATCCTGACACCACGTTTAAGTAAGTTTTGTACTTTAGTCCGTGGTTTTCGCCATTGACGCCAGTAGCACATACGTACGCGACGACGGATCCAATGGTCTAGGTCGACACACCCTTGATAGGCATTGGCAATGCCAAAGTAGTTGATCCAACCTTGCAGGTATTGCCGCACTTTAAACAGTTGATAACTCATGCTTACGCCCCAGTTTCGGTTCGTCAGCCGTCTCATCTTTTGTTTGAAAATGTGCAGCGTTTTAGCATGCCACTGGATCTTGCCTCGGTTAAATGTAAAACCTAGAAATTTACTTTGACTTACTTTAACCACTTGGCTTTTCTGTTCATTAACAACCAGTTTCAGCTTAGTGGCTAGGTAATGAGTAATACTTTTGAGTATCCGTTCACCTGCTCGTTGAGACTTTACCAAGATGATAAAGTCGTCCGCGTAGCGGGCGAATTGATGCCCTCGGCTTTCCAGCTCTTTATCCAAACTATCTAACATAATATTTGATAGTAATGGCGAGAGGGGGCCGCCCTGAGGAACACCTTCAAAGCTTGCTTCAAATTGCTCATTGACCATCACACCAGCCCGTAGGTAACGACCAATAAGGGCCAATAGGCGCTTATCCTGAACCTTACTCCTTAGCTGAGTCATGAGTAAATCATGATTAACTCGGTCAAAGAACTTAGACAGATCAACATCCACGGAAAAATTGCGTTTCTGTTTGATGATATCCCTAACTTGCAATACCGCTTGTTTGGCATTTCTGTTCGGCCTAAAGCCAAAGCTGTTAGCCGAGAAAAATGGGTCAAATAGCGGGGTGAGTATTTGGGCAATCGCTTGCTGTATGACACGGTCAATAACGTTAGGGATCCCCAATTTACGTTTACCGCCATCGGGCTTATCGATCTCTACGCGCCTGACCGCTGAAGGTTGATATTCTCCTAACTCAAGCTGGGTTTTACACTGTTGCCAGCCGCCTTGTTGCATCCATTGCGGGAAAGCGTCGATGGTCATCCCATCGATGCCTGCCACGCCTTTATTGGCTTTAACTTGACGCCATGCTCGGTGTAAATTTTCAGGCTTGAGCAGTTGCTGAAATAGATCGTTGTTGAAGGCCGGTTGCAGATCAAGACGCTGCAGATAGTAATCGTCTGGCGACGTAGTGGGTATCGGCAAGTTTGACATGACTCCTCCTTCTTCTAAATGTTCAGGCCTTCACCATGTCCCATCCATTACGATGGGCGTTGGGCTACTATGCCGTCTGCTGACTTCTGCTTAATCACAGACCGAATTGCTCCGATCCGCGCTATCGTTATTCATCACTTTCGCTCGCATAAGTTGATGATGCTCACACGCCAGGCCCGTTGAACCAGAGGCCAAGCTGGTTAAGTTAACGATCGCTTGCTAAGCAGATCTCCCCAGATAAGAACATGAACTTTCTTTGCACTGCTGCATCATTTACGGTAGCCATTAGATCACGTGGTTTCGTCGTCTTGTGCCAACTCACCTCTAGCCTACGCCTCATATGATGTTCTTGTTCATCAGCTCGCAAATTTGCTAGCGGCTTCCTCTAGACCAACCCTCGCGGGTAAGCCCTTGCCATTCGCTAGTAGTTAACGTTTAATAACAGTACGTTATTTGAACGGTGATCTTCCTACAGAGGACTTTCACCTCATTAGTTCATGCCCATGCTGGGCGTACACAAGCGCTTCAAGTCGATTCGTAACGCTTAGCAATTTGGGTGTCAATTTCGGCTTATGTGATTACGATGTCTAAGTTAGGTTCAGTGGTGCGTTACTCACAACTTAAGCGGGCGTTATATGCACAGGAGGTGCAATATGGTTAGGTACATTTCAGTAGCTCTAATTAGTTTTTTTATCGGTGTTGGTGGGATGTATTATCTAGCTTCCATCACTCTAAATGATTTGGACGAGAAGCATAGCAAACGCTTAAAGGAAGAGTATGAGTTATTTAGATATCACAATACGGATGCAGCTGAAACTCTTATAAAAGTCTCAAATGCTTCTATAAATCACACGTTGTGTAAACTGAAAGGTGAAGATAAAAAGCAGGTAATTCATGCTTTAATTCTAAACGCGATGTTCGCTAGTGATATTTCGAAGCAGCGATTAGAGCTGTTAGAAGAAGTATTTACGACATCGCTTCTCGCACATAAAGAGCTTAGTAAAACATCACCTGATAAAGTGGATGAATACTTATTACCTTTGATTCGAAATCATTGTAGCAATCACTTACCAAATTTGAATTGTGACAAAATAGAGAGCTTAATTGATAAACTGTCGAAAGAGCCGAGTGTGTGCACTTAACAAACGACTATGGCGCCAATAACTAACTTTTGGCGCTCTACGTAGCCACATATCTCATCAACCATTTCAGAATGTTAAATGGTAGGTCACCACAATCTGTAGAGGGAAAGTGCATTGAAGTTAACGAATAAACTCGTACGTTACCCGCACATTGATGTTGATCGTGCGTTTGAAAAAGAAGCTGAGTTATTGCAGCAAATACAGGCTGGTGAGATTGGACAAGCCTTAATGCTTTGGCAAGCAAAAACGCCGACACTCGTTTTGCCTGCGGGTAAAAAATGGCCAGTGACGTTAGAGTCTAGAAAACAACTCGCGGCACAAGGCTGGCAACTCACCTCAAGAAAAACCGGTGGCGCTCCCGTTCCTCAACTACCGGGGATCATTAACCTATCGCACATTTATCATTGGCCTCGCGATGAAGCCTACAATATCCCAAAAGCGTATCGACATTTATGTGATGTATTAACCCTGTTTTTTAAAGAACTGGGCATCGATGTGGATGTACACGCAACCCCCGGTTCTTATTGTGATGGTGACTACAATCTCAATATCAATAAACAAAAAATAGTGGGTACTGCGCAGCGTGTATTGCTTAAACAAGGGGGCGGCCAAATTGTACTTTCGCAAGCTTGTATCTTGTTAGATGCCGACTTAGAGAACATTGTTGCGCCTGTGAATTTTTATAATCAGATTTGCGATAACCCGACCGTGGTGGATGCTCAGGTTCATACACTGTTGTCCGTGCATTTGACGAGCCTTCCCAACGTAGATTCACTCTTTCAGCGGTTAAGCCAAGCTTTCATCAAGTATGCGTAATGTCTTCTTTTCGCTAACGCCATGCTAATTTGCCAAAGGGTGAACCATTTCAATACTATGTGTCGATGAGAATGAATGGGTTGAACTTGAGGGGGTGAGAACTTTATAATGTTACATGTAACATAATAAAGAGTTCAAATAGTTATGACAGAACAGCAGAAGAAAGCTCGAACCACACTTCAAGATGTTGCAGACCAAGTGGGGGTCACAAAGATGACCGTCTCTCGTTACATGCGCAATCCCGATTCAGTCGCAGCCAAAACGCGCGTTAAAATTGCTGCGGTTATTGAAGAGATGGGATACATCGAAAACAAAGCGCCAGCCATGCTCTCGAAATCGTCGAGTAAAGCGATCGGTATCTTGCTCCCTTCGTTATCAAACCAAATCTTTGCCGCGTTTGTTCAAGGTATCGAAACGGTTACTAAAGAGAATGGCTACGAGACGTTGCTCGCTCACTTTAGCTATGATGCTGTGGAAGAAGAGGAAAAAATTGCTTCGCTGCTTTCGTATCAAGTTGATGGGTTGATATTGACGGAAAGCCACCACACCCCCCGCACGTTACAGATGATCAAGAATTCAGGTGTTTCTGTTGTTGAAACGATGGAACTCCCAACCAATCCGATCGACATGGTTGTTGGCTTGGACCATATCGATGCTTCTTACCATGTGGTGAAGCGAATGATTGAAGCTGGTAAACGCTCTATTGCTTACTTTGGCGCTCGATTGGATGCGCGAACTAAGCTGCGTTTGCAAGGTTATGACAAAGCGATGCATGAGGCTGGATTAGAGCCTAAGCATGTGTTGACTGAGCAGCACTCTAACTTCTCTTTGGCTGAAGATCTGCTTGATCGCGCTCTTGCGGATTACCCAGATCTAGATGGCGTGTTCTGCACCAATGATGACATCGCGATAGGTACCTTGCTCATTGCCCAGCAACGTGGAATCCAAGTGCCGCAACAGCTATCTGTGGTGGGCTATAACGCGTTAGATATCGGTCAAACCATACGCCCAAAACTGACTAGCGTGGATACGCCACGTTATGAAATAGGTAAGAAAAGTGCCGAGCTACTGCTTGCCCGATTGAAAGGTGAGCCAGTCACGGAAACGGTAGTGGATATGGGCTATCGCATCACGGATGGCGAAAGCGTTTAACCAAGTATCGTGGAAACTGAAAGGGGCATCGAAATGATACCCCTTTTGCTTTTACATTTAAGCGATAACACAGTTAGACGATAAAACTCGCCCCTTGTTCTGCACTCGAAACGCTTTGGCGCATCACGCTAAATAGGTTGCGCCCCATGGTTTGCTGGTTGGCGTCTGCCTCAAATACCTTCGCTTGGCGAGATTGCATGTCGTTGAGGTTATTGAGTTCGCCACTCGCGCAATCTAAGCGCAGGATGTCGCCTTCGCGAACAAGCCCAATAGTTCCGCCTCGAATCGCCTCTGGTGAGACATGAATCGCGGATGGGATCTTTCCTGAGGCTCCGGAAAGGCGACCATCAGTAACCAGAGCCACTTTAAACCCTTGTTTCTGAACATTACCTAGAATCGGCATGAGCTTGTGCAGTTCAGGCATACCGTTTGCAGCTGGGCCATTGTTTATCACCACAACAATGCAATCTTTGTTCAGTTCACCTCGTTGATACGCGGCTTCTACCTTATGTTGGCAATCAAAAACTACCGCAGGTGCTTCGATAACACATTGCTCTTCTGCTACAGCTGACACCTTAATCACTGCGTTGCCAAGGTTCCCTGAAAGGACTCGCGTTCCGCCTGTGTTTTGGAATACTTGTTCTGGGCCTGCAATTACCTCTGCGTCTGCCGACTGTTCGCACTTTTTCCACGTTAGCTTTCCATTTTCCAGTTCTGGAATACTCATTTGATCTTCAAACGAGTCAAAGGTTGGTGTGACATCTCGGTGCAGTAAGTTGGCTTGATCTAAACGGCGTAATAGCGCGGGAACTCCTCCTGCCGCTTGGAACGCATTCATATCTGCTGGGCCGTTGGGATAGACTTTAGCAAGTAACGGCACCACATCGGATAGATCGCTGATATCTTGCCAAGTAAGAATGAACCCTGCTGCGCGTGCTACTGCGACCATGTGAATGCTGTGGTTAGTGCTGCCACCTGAGGCGAGTAGGGCAACAATGCCATTGATTAAGCTTTTAGCGGTAAAGACTTCAGAAAGTGGGCGGAAATTTGAAGCTTGTGGTGTCATCGAGGCGATCTCGATTGCAGCGTGCTGAGTTAATCGCGCGCGTAATTCGGAGTCAGGATGGATAAACGCAGAGCCCGGTAGCATCAAGCCCATTGCTTCGAATACGAGCTGATTAGTGTTCGCGGTGCCGTAAAATGTACATGTACCAGCGGAATGGTAAGCGTTGCACTCCATATCCAGTAAGGCATTTTTACCTACTTTACCTGCAGCATACTCTTGGCGGACGTGTACTTTCTCATCATTGCTGATGCCCGTTGCCATCAAGCCTGCTGGGACAAAGGCGGTCGGTAGGTGTGCAAAAGAGAGCGCGCCCATCAATTGCCCTGGAGCTATCTTGTCACAAATACCGAGTAACAGGGTCGAATCAAATACGTTGTGACTAAGTGAAAGAGCCGTCGATTGAGCAATCAAATCCCTTGAAAACAAAGACATATCCATTCCTGGTTGCCCTTGAGTTACTCCATCACACATCGCGGGAACGCAGCCCGCTACTTGAGAGGTGTGGCCGAACTTAGTTAACGCCTTTTTGATCTGATCAGGATAATGTTGATACGGCTGGTGGGCGCTTAACATATCGTTGTAAGAGCTGATTAACGCCACATTGGATTTAGTGAGATCAAGAATCGAGCGTTTTTCATCGGAACAAGAAGCCGCGACAGCGTGAGCCAAGTTGCCGCAAGAAAGCCCTTTGCCACCTTTGCCTGCAGAGGCTTGATGTTGAGTTCGGTTTAGAAACGCTTCACGAGTCGTTTTGCTTCGTTCGATTAATCGTTGAGTAACTGCTTGGATCGTTGGAAGGGTCATACGGTTTCTGCCTCATCAGTCATTGAAAGCACAATCGCAGCACAGTCCACAACGTCATCAATATCGCCATCAATGCTGATGACAACCGTATCTGGTTCGTGATCGGGTCTTTCTAATGTTTCGAATTGGCTTTTAATCATGTTCTCTTTCATGAAGTGACCTTGGCGCTGACGCATTCGATGCAAGATCAGGTCAACATCGCCATCTAAAAAGAGAAAGGTGAGGTTTTTGTTCCCTTCGCGAATTTGGTCTCGGTACTTCTTCTTCAACGCAGAACACACAATAATGCCGTGCTCATTTTTACTTTCTAGGCTGTACGCTGCATCACGAACACGCTCCAGCCATGGAATACGATCATCATCATTAAGAGGTTGGCCTGACGCCATTTTTTGAATGTTTGCTCGAGGATGAAGGTCGTCACCATCAATAAACTTACGCCCAAGTTTTTTTGCCAACTGCTCGCCTATCGTGCTTTTCCCGCAAGCACTGACACCCATGACGATGACACTACTACCAGCCATAACTCAATCCTCTTAACAAATTTGCGCGTGATCTCAATTTTGAACATCGCTTGTAAATATGGCTTTATCTTATAAGTGTTATCGGTAACATGTTACCGGTAACTTAAGGAAGTGTGATGAAGAACACAAAACAACAATTCACAACAATTGTGATTGTTTTTGCATCCTACTGACTGAAAATTAGTCACATCTCACTATATTCGCGTTTAAAAATCACTGGAAAGAGATCTTTGGGGGATAAAATGGCCAACGATTACCGCGCAATTGCGAAATCTGTTGTTGAGCATCTTGGGGGCAAGACAAATGTGGCAGCCCTGACACACTGTATGACTCGACTACGATTCGTTTTACACAGCCAAGATGGCGTCGATATCAACAAACTAAAAGCACTGAAAGGTGTGATGGGTGTTGTTGATAATGGAGACAAAGTACAAGTTATCATTGGTAACGAGGTATCGTATGCATACAAAGAAGTGATGGCGCTTTGTGAGCTATCCACTGTATCTGAGTCAAAGGTTCCTGCTAAAAAAGAGAAGCTAACGGCTAAATCAATTGGTGCGAAAATGTTGGACGCACTGGTTGGGACCATGTCGCCTCTTATCCCTGCAATCATTGGCGCTTCAATGGTTAAACTGCTCGCCATGGTACTTGAGATGCTGGGCTGGGTTGAGCCAAATGCACCTACCTTGATTATCTTGAAAGCGATTGGCGATGGCGCCTTCTTCTTCCTACCGGTTATGGTTGCCGCTTCCGCATCGATCAAATTCAAGACCAATATGTCTCTTTCCATTGCGATTGCCGGTGTCTTAATCCACCCTAACTTCATGGAATTGATGGCGCAAGCTGCAGAAGGCAAGCACGTTGATTTCTTCGGTATCCCAATCACGTCAGTAAAATACACCTACACGGTTATTCCTGTACTTGTGATGACTTGGGCTCTTTCTTACATAGAACGTTGGGTAGATAGCATTACCCCTGCTGTGACTAAAAACTTCCTGAAACCTATGTTGATCGTATTGATTGCAGCTCCGGTTGCTATCGTACTTATCGGTCCATTTGGTATTTGGGTTGGTACTGCACTTTCAGCGCTTGTTTACACGATTCATGACACATTAGGTTGGTTGTCGGTTGCTATCATGGGTGCGCTGTGGCCACTACTTGTTCTGACTGGTATGCACCGTGTATTTACTCCAACGATTATTCAAACGATTGCCGAGACTGGTCGTGAAGGTATGGTTATGCCTTCAGAAATCGGTGCCAACCTTGGTATGGGTGGCGCGTGTCTGGCTGTTGCTTACAAAACCAAAAACAGCGCACTTAAGCAGACATCATTGGCCGCGGGTGCTTCAGCTATCTTCGCCGGTATCTCTGAGCCTGCATTGTACGGTGTGCTTGTTCGTCTTAAACGCCCACTTATCGCAACAATGATTACTGGTTTCATCGTAGGTGCATTAGCGGGTATGGGTGGTCTTGCGAGTCACTCGATGGCAGCACCAAGTCTGTTTACGAGCGTTCAGTTCTTCGATGTGAATGATCCGATGAGTATCGTTTGGGTGTTCGGTCTGATCGCATTGTCTATTGTTCTGTCATTTGTTCTAACCCTAGTTCTAGGCTTTGAAGATGTTCCAGAAGATGATGCCGATGAGAAAGCAACTTCAGAGCCAGCAAAGAAAGAAGCTGGTAAGGCAGAAGACAAGCCGACAGTAGTGTCCGCGTCTTAATTAGAATTGATTAATTTATTCAGTCACCTTACTTCATCGTAAGGTGACTTTTATTGTTTCCGAGGTATTCAATGTCAAACATTCAATTTCCCGAAGATTTCTTATGGGGTGGCGCTATTGCCGCAAACCAGTCTGAAGGCGCTCACTTAGTGGGGGGTAAAGGCCTAACAACCGTAGATATGATCCCTTATGGTGAGAACCGCATGCCAATTAAGCTTGGTCAGGTTGATCAGGTGACGCTCAACGAAGACGAGTTCTACCCAAGCCATAACGCGATAGACTTTTATCACCGTTACAAAGAAGACATCGCCTTGCTGGCAGAGATGGGATTTAAAGTCTTCCGCGTATCCATCGCTTGGAGCCGAATCTTTCCAAAAGGTGATGAGCTAGAGCCGAACCAAGCCGGTTTAGATTTTTACCGTGATGTTTTTGAAGAGTGTAAGAAATACGGCATTGAGCCGCTCGTTACCTTGTGCCATTTCGATGTGCCAATGCATTTGGTCAACGAGTATGGTTCGTGGCGTAATCGTAAGATGATTGAGTTCTTTAGCCGTTACGCGAGAACCTGTTTCGAGAACTACAAAGGCTTGGTGAAATACTGGCTAACCTTCAATGAAATCAATATTTTACTAGCGAGCCCGTTTTCTGGCGCTGGGTTGTTGTTTCAGGAAGGCGAAAATCACGATCAAGTGAAGTACCAAGCAGCTCACCATGAGCTAGTAGCAAGCGCTTTGGTAACCAAGATTGCTCATGAAGTTGATGAGCAAAACCAAGTGGGTTGTATGCTGGCGGGCGGTAACTTCTATCCATATTCATGTAAGCCAGAAGATGTGCTTATGGCGATGGAAAAAGACCGCGAGAACCTGTTCTTTATCGATGTTCAATCGCGTGGTTACTACCCATCTTATGCTCAAAAAGTGTTTGATAACAAAGGTGTGGTGCTTGAAACACAAGCAGAAGATTTCGAGATTCTAAAGAACACCGTCGATTTCATCTCGTTCAGTTACTACGCGTCACGCTGTGCTTCTGCCGACATGAATGCGGGTAACACCAGCGCGGCGAATGTTGTTAAGTCCATCAAAAACCCTCATCTTCCAGCAAGTGATTGGGGCTGGGTCATTGACCCGACAGGTCTTCGAATTACGATGAACACACTCTATGACCGTTACCAGAAACCACTTTTCTTGGTAGAAAATGGCTTAGGTGCTCGTGATACCTTGGATGACAATGGAGAAGTGAACGATGATTACCGCATTGATTACCTTCGTCAGCACATTGTTGCGATGCATGAAGCAATGGAAGACGGTGTACCACTGATGGGCTACACACCTTGGGGTTGTATCGATCTTGTCGCGGCATCGACCGGAGAGATGAGTAAGCGTTATGGGTTTATTTATGTGGACAGAGACAACCTAGGCAATGGTACGTTAAATCGTATTCCTAAAAAGTCATTCCACTGGTACAAAAAAGTGATCGCAAGCAACGGCAGCGATTTGGCTTAATTTGTCTGTTTGATAATGAGAGAAATGAACAATGAAAACAATTGAACAGCGACTCAGAGATATTCGCATCGTTCCGGTGATCGCCATTAATGATGTTGCTCAGGCTGTACCACTTGCGAAAGTACTGGTTGAGAGTGATTTGCCTTGTGCTGAAGTGACATTTCGCACAGAAGCGGCAGCAGAGTCGATTCGTTTGATGCGTGAAGCCTACCCTGAGTTACTGATTGGCGCAGGTACTGTGCTGAGCACAGAGCAGGTGGATACTGCCATTGATGCGGGTGTTGATTTTATTGTGAGCCCTGGCTTAAATCCAACAACGGTAAAATATTGTCAGCAGCGTGGCGTTGTGATTGTACCTGGGGTTAACAATCCAAGCCTCGTCGAGCAAGCAATGGAAATGGGCCTTAAAACACTTAAGTTCTTTCCTGCAGAGCCATCAGGAGGTGTTTCCATGCTGAAAGCACTTACGGCTGTTTATCCAGTTAACTTTATGCCGACAGGTGGTGTGAGCCCAGCTAACGTAGATGCTTACTTAGCGCTAAAATCAGTCGTTGCCTGCGGTGGAACTTGGATGGTACCTACCGATAAAATGGACAAGGGTGATTGGGATGGAATCGCAGAATTAGTTCGAGCGATCGGTTCAAGATAGTTCGATAGATAACGACATAGATAGAAATGAAAGGGCCAGCTGATACTGGCCCTTTTTATTTACCTTCATTCAGCTCTTTATAGATTGCAGGCTTGATATCCAACAGCGGTGTGTTGTTCAAGCAGTCCAAGCCTCTCACGGTCACTGTGCCAATTTCTATTTTTTCAATCGGTAACACGGCAGCACCTATTGGGTTTGGTCTGTGCGGTGAACGCAGTGCGAAGGTGCCTTTGGTCGGTGTCTCTTCATCCCAGCTTTGTATCAATTCATCTCGTTTGGCGCCTTCTAACCAATACAAGATCAATATGTAGTCGCCACGGTTTAAGCCGAGCAAGCCTTGGTGGTAAACGTCATCTAAGATGATTTCACAGATTGGGCCGTTGTCCGGTTGGATGTTATTCGGACACTCTGAAATCGAGTGATACGGCGTAGTAATTCGGCCAATAAATTTCAGTTCTTCAGACATGTTTAGCTCCTATTTAATTATTTATTAGTCGCTTTATTTGTCATCATTTTTCATAGTTACTAAGGTGTAGATGAAGATCGTAATCAAGATCACCACACCACCGATAATACTGGTCGTTGGCGGGATCTCGGTGAAGAAGATAAACGCCCAAACTGGCGCTAATACCGTTTCTAACATCAGAGTCATTGATACCTCTGGCGCGGTAATGTGGCGTGTTGCGACCATAGATAACACTCGTCCAACAGGGGCTGTAAACAAGCCCATCATGCCCATGATTAACCACGTTTCAACGCTGTAGCTTGATGGTGTTGCGAAGAAAAACATCACAACCGCGAGCAACAAGCCACCTAGGCCAACGCTCGCTAATCGGCTGACGTCTTGATATTTACGCAGCAAGGTAAACATCATAGATAAACAGATCACAGCGAATACGGCCAACGCATCCCCCATCCAATTACCTGAAGAAAACGAGCCTGAAACGACAATCGTAATACCAATCATCACAGCCACAATCGCAATTAAGGTCGAGCGGCTGGTGGCTTCTTTCAATATTAACCAGCTGAAAATGGCGGCAACCGCAGGGGCAGAACTGAGGATCACAAAGGTATTAGCGATTGAAGTCATCTTGATGCTGAACACCAAGCCCGATGCGCTGCCGAGCATAAGTATACCCGCTGCTAACAATGGCCAACCGCTTTGTGCTACTGCCTTTCGTATTCCGCGTTTGTCGTTGAATTTAAGCAAAATCGGCATCGAAAATGCGCTGAATAAGCCGAACAAGAAGGCCGTATCAAATCCGCTGACACCCGCATAACGAATAAAGATGGGGTCAATACTCATTAATACGGCACCTGCGATCGCAAGGGTAAAGCCGAGGGTTCGAGTGTTTCTTACTTCAGTTTTAGGGAGGTTCATTGTTGTCATTTCTCTATCCAATTATCTGCTATTGATAAATCATACTAGTGAGTATGATTTTAAAAATTGGTTGAGTCAACACAAATCATACTTTAAAGTATGATCTCTGTTTTGGGGTGGATGAAGTAATGAGCAAGATTGAGCAGAATAAAGAGAAGAAACGACAGGCTATTTTGAAAGCGGCTAAAGCTGTTTTTTTATCGGAAGGCTTTACGCTCGCGAGCATGGATGTGATCGCAAGTGAAGCCCAGATGACTAAACAAACGCTCTATCGATATTTCTCATCAAAAGATGTGTTGTTCAAAGCGACATTGCAGCAAATGGGGGCTCAGTTTGATGAGCATTCTGTCGAACAGTTAAAAATCTCTGATAATTATCAGGCATTGTATGGGTTCGCTACGGCCTTTTTGGCGTTTCATTTGTCAGACGAACATATCGCTACGTTGAAGCTATTGATTGCAGAAAACGCTAAGTCTCCCGCTATCTTGGAAAGCTTTATGTCGGTAGGTGAAAACGAAACCGATATTGCACTCGCTCAGTTTTTCACGGATAGGTTTGATATCGAAGATGTCGCCACTAAGGTTACTCTTTGGACGGGGATGTTATTGAGCTTGAGAAGCGGCGTGTTAATGGGGATGGCAAAACCAAACCTACAAGATATTGAGCAACATGCTCGCGCAAGTACGGAATTTTTGTTGGCTGCGCTGAATACTGATTGATGTTATGGAGTGCTCCTAAATACGGAGCACTCATTGTATTTGGCTAGTGAGCGTGGCATTAGCTAGAACTGTTCCGCAAGTAACTGGTCGAGAGTCGTCACCAGTTTCTGATTTTTCTCCGTATTTAATGCATCAGCATGAGGGTCTTTAAATAGCCCTGAGTCATTATCAAAATACTTCCCTGAAGCGTTAGAAAACTCTTCCGATAGTGCCGCTCGGCATAAGATATCAGCGCCAATCCCTAAGTCATTACCTTCCAAACCATACGCATCTTTAACCAATTTACTGCCAAGAAATGAGGCCGGATTAACGGGAATGATTAGGGGGCCTTGATCTCCTAATTGGTGCGCAAGATGGATTGACCACATCGTTAACGCCAATTTACTTTGTGCGTAGATGGGGCCATCTAAAGCGTCAGGATTTGGGCTGACAAGTGCCTCGAGATCGACCGATGACTGAGCTGCTGAAGATAGATTGACGATGCGACCGTTGGCATCAAAAAGTGGTAGCAGCTTTTGAGTCAGTAAATAAGGGGCAATGGTGTTGACGCTAAATCGGACATCGAGATTGTCTTTGGTGGTGATCTCGGAAACCTTGTAGACGCCAGCGTTGTTAATGAGTACATCGAGCTGTTCATGCTTCGACTTTATTTGGTTGGCGAGGGCTTCAACTTCAGAAAGAGAAGAGAGATCAGCAACATAACTTTCGATAGTCGCATCCTTAGATAATCGAGAAAGGCCGGTTTCTACTTTGCTGACTTTTGTTGGGTTACGCCCATGGATAAGGATGTGATGCCCTTGTTGGGCTAACATTTTCGCGGTCTCTAAACCGATACCATCTGTCGCACCTGTAATCATGATCTTTTTTCGCATCTTCCTTCCTTGAATAAAGAGTCCGGACAACTTTTATAACAAAGTTTGATTGCACAAAGTTTCTACTACTTCACATGCTGAGATATAGAAAGTACGGATGTGTATTGCGATTGAGAAACCGTGAAACAAGGGTGTGGTTTAACAAACACAGTACTGTTTTTCTGGGCTTGATAAGAAGATTTACTCAATGCTTTTTGAGTGCTGTGAGTGGGTTTTCTTATTTAATTTTCTTGATATCGAATAAAGCTCAAATCAAAAAAGCCTCAACCAGTTTAACGGTTGAGGCTTGGTCGTATTAGCCTTGTTTCAGCCTATTTAGGCCAGTTTGACGTTGTAATTATTTTACCTTAGAGCGGCTTAGTGAGCGTGCTCGTGTGAATCTTGGTACAACTCTGCATCAACTTCTTCGCCTTTGTTTGGACGAGGAACAATCTCAAAAGAGGTATCAGCTTCAGTCAATGAAGACAACAGTTTGTCCAACGATGTTTTGTCTCCTTTCACGCCCGCTTGGCCATCTTCCAATAATTGGTTGAGTGTCGTTTTCTTCAGTACGATGTCTGATACATCTGATTTGTTGATGATCAGTGTGGTATCCGCATCTTGCAGCTCTGATACTTGGATGTTATTCAGGTTGCCGTTCGACATCTCTACGTAGTAGAACTCTTTCACGTCAGGTAATTGGATATTCATGGTAAACGGCGTGTCTTGCGCCTTCAATGAATCCACTTTTACCGCTAAGTAATCCAGCAAGTTTTCGATGGTCATGTTCGCCAAGACATCCGGAGAAGCCGTTTTTGGTGCGCCCGGTTGTGTGCCGATACGCAGTTCTTGAGCACCCGTTAGGTAGATGTTTCTCCAACCTGCACCTTCTGATTGATAACCCAATTGCTCGTAAGTATCTGCCAATAAGCCACGTGCAACTTTGTTCTCTGGTTCAGCTTGAATCACCTTATTCAGTGCTGTTGCAACGAAGCGGTATTCACCTTCTTGGAAATCTTGCTGCGCTTTCTCAATCACCGCGTCGCTGCCACCCATGTATTCAACAAACTTAACCGACTCTGGGTGAATCTGTAGCGGGTTCAGATTCGCTGGGTTCATGTCGAAGTAACCAAGGTACATGTTGTACACCGCACGAGCGTTATGCGAGTAAGTACCGTGGTAACCATTGGTGTGCCAAGACTGTTGAATGCTGTCTGGCATGACTTTGTAGATCTCGTCGCCAATGTCTTGCAGAACAACACCATTGTTCGCTAGGCGAAGTGTTTGGTTATGAGTGAAACCGTAAGCGTCACGCTGCATTTTTAGGTAGTCAGAGATTTCTTGTTCGCCCCAAATTGGCGATGAGTGAGAGGCAAATAGCACCTCGGTATCTTCACCCCAAGTGACCAACATCTCGTTGATTTTCTTAGACCACTTCAAACCATCACGTACTTTTGCACCGCGAAGCGTGTACAGGTTATGCATACCTTGGTAGGTCAGTTCGCCAGTCCAAAGTGCTTTCATGCTTGGAATGTAGGTCACCATTTCAGATGCCGCTTCGGTACCTGAAGCATCCATGAATTGCATTTCTAGGCCGTCGATAACCAGAGTTTCAATTTCTTCGTTATGGTTCAGTTCGTAATCCGGCAATACGTAAGTAATGGTACCTGTCGACAAGCCTTTCGCGAGTGCCGCATCCACAATACCGTGCTCATGACGATTCAGTGTTGCGCCATATTGATAAGCGGTACGACGAGACATCGCATTACCCGCCAGTACGTTTTCGTCGACGATTTCTTTCGTGATGTTCTTCGAACCG
The DNA here is from genome assembly GCF_900382755.1 of Vibrio sp. Evd11. Taxonomy (NCBI): domain Bacteria; kingdom Pseudomonadati; phylum Pseudomonadota; class Gammaproteobacteria; order Vibrionales; family Vibrionaceae; genus Vibrio; species Vibrio sp. Evd11. The sequence goes on along the minus strand of NZ_OSDX01000004.1, from coordinate 136,959 downwards.
TATACTTTTACGTCTGGGTAAGCTTCTTTGATTGCTCGTGCACCGCCAAAGTGATCGGCATGTGAGTGTGAGTAAATCATCGCTACGACAGGTAAGTCGCCACCATCAGGCACGTTGTTCTTGAAGAACTTTAATGACTTAGCTGCGGATTCTTTTGTGAGAAGAACGTCGTAAGCAATCCAACCATTGTCACTGCGGATGAAAGAAATAGACGCCAGATCAGCACCACGAACTTGATACACCTTGCCCGGGACAACTTCGTACAAACCTTCAGCTGCTTGGTTTAGTACAGCTTGGCGCCACAATGATGGGTTAACCGAATCAGGTGCTTTGTCTGCGTTTGAGACACTTGGTTCGATAAAGTTGAAGCTGTTACGAATAATATCGCCAGTTTCTTGATCGAAGCTCGCAATCAACCCTTTGTTGTTATTGTCGAACGCGCGAGTGTCTTCGAAGTTCAGCGTTTTCGCGAATTCTTGGTTTGCTTTCGTCGTCATTTCGGTCGCGTTTTTGCCACCCTGATCGCCGATATCGCTAAAGTGTGCGTGGTCATGGTTAGCTGCAACAGCAGGAAACGCAAGAGAGATTGCTAGGAACAGTGATGCATTTTTGAAAGTGCGTGATGGAGTCATAGGTGCCTCTTCAATTCGTGATTTCGTTTCGTTGAGGAAATTATATGACTAAGACATATAGCAAAAAATAAAGTAAGCTTTAGTTAATACATCACGATTGGCTATGTATTGAGTCGTGCAATGGTTAGGGAACGAAGATAAAACCTGACCTATGATTGGTTAAGACCACATTGACAGGGAGAGTAACGGTGAGTGATATGGAAAAGTTGAAAAGTTGGATTTAAATCTATTGAGCGTGTTCTTAGAAGTGTATCGATTAAAGTCGATCACACTTGCATCGGAATCGCTTGGTATGACTCAACCTGGAGTCAGTGGCGCTTTGAAACGGCTGCAAGCACAATTGGGTACAGACCTTTTTATTCGAGAGGGTAGAGGTATAACGCCGACCAATGCAGCGATGCAGTTGGCGTTACGTGTAGAGCCCGCATTGGACGGGATAACCAGTGCGGTCAGCACGCTAAAGCAGTTCGATAATCAGCAGCATCATGTGTTTCGAATTTTGGTCAACGAGATCGGTTTAACCAAGCTTCAGCCTCTTGTGGAAAAGGACAACACGCTTGGTAATATCTCGATTGAATTCAATATGGTGCCAAGCAATGAAGAAGATCTGCTGCAGAGTTTGAGCATGCAGCAAGCCGACTTAGCGATCGATATTCACTATCCACAAGTGAATGGTTATATGAACCAACAAGTGATCGAAGATGAGCTCGTATTGATCGCCAAGCAAGGGCATCCAAGGATTGATGGATCGGTGACGGAAGCGCAGTATTATCATGAGAAACACATCACCTTCAGAATGCGTCGTTCTCGCCTTTATACCGCAGATTACTTTACGAAAAGCCCGATACAACAGCGAAAAGTCAGCTCCGAATGTGATTCATTGATGACGATGTGTGTGTTGGTCTCTGGCTCTGACTGTGTTGGTAGCACGTCTCGTGATTTTGCTAATCAGTTTGCGGAGCGATTCCAATTGCAAGTGCTCGACCAGCCGTTTGAGGTCTTGCCCATGAAGCAGTATATGATTTGGCATAAACGAACAGACTTAAACCCGGCACATCAATGGTTAAGAACCAAAATTCAGCAATACATGACGAGCTCTCAAAGCTGTTAACGATTCAATGAAAAACGGCCTCCATTTGGAAGCCGTTTCTTGTCTCTGTTACATCAGAATTTTAATTAAGATTTTAGGGTTCACCTGCTTATTGCGCACGTTTTTGACGAGCGGCTTTGAGCATTTTCATTGGCGACATTCCAGTCACCAACATGGTACCTGTGATAACAAGAATCGAACCAATGATCGTGTTGATACCGATGGCTTCATCTAAGAACAAGTTGCCCCAAAGAATACCGAATACTGGAATCAGGAAGGTCACCGACAATGCTGAAGGTGCACCCAATTCAGAGATGAGATTGAAATAAAGTAAGTATGCTAAACCAGTACACACCGCGCCGAGCAAGATGACCGAAGTCGTGATCGTGAGATCGGGTGCTTCTCTCATCGGAATAAAGAACACAAATGGCAATACGATCAATACTGCTGCCCACATACTGCCGTGTGCGTTATTGAACGCCTCAACTTTTGGTGCTGTTTTGGTGTAGTTAGAGGCGATGCCATAGCTGAACGCAGCCATCACTGCAGCGAAAATTGGCACAATAGCTTCTTGGCCGATGTTCATCGCATCCCAACCGACCAACACACATACGCCCGTGACACCAATACCTAACCCGAGTAACACCTTCTTCTCAAGTGCGGTTTTTGTCCATATCGCCCCGATGATCGCTGCCCAAATTGGCGCTGTGGAGTTCAAGATGGCAAGGGTCGACGCATTAAGCGTTTGAGCCGCATAAGCGAAAAACAAAAAAGGAAGCGCAGTGTTAAACAAGCCAAGAATGAAAAAGTGTTTCGCATGAGCATTAAAAGAGAGCTTCCTTTTCAGGTAAAAAGAAACCAAGAGTAGGGTGATTGCCGCGCACAGAACTCGCGCTTCAATTAGGACTGCTGGGCCTAAAGGATTAGCGGCAATTCTCATGAAAAGGAACGAGCCTCCCCATATGGCAGCTAGCATGATCAGTTTTAAAAAGCTCACAGTTAAATCTCGGATTGTGTAAAACACCGACTATTGATCAAAGCTATATATTACACAAGCTTAGATGTTAATACTGTGCAGCTAATTGTTGTGATTTTGATAATTAAATGACTTATTAAATAGGAACATCTTTGCTCAATTATGTTCTGTTTATCCTTCTTTATTTGGCGAGTAATCTAGTGTCATACGTAAACATTAGGTGATAAAAATGAAGATAGAACACATCGCGATTTGGACCAAACAACTCGAAGTACTTAAACGCTTTTATGAGGATTACTTTGGTGCGACGTCTAACCAGAAATACCACAATCCAAGCAAAGGCTTCTCTTCATATTTCTTGTCTTTTGAAACTGGAAGTCGTTTAGAGATCATGGAAATGGATTCGGTTCCTGAATCGAAAGACGATATCTATGACCAGTTCACGGGCTTCATTCATATGGCTATTTCATTAGGGTCGGAACAAGCGGTCGATCAACTGACTCAACGCTTGGTTGAAGATGGTTATGAACGCTTAGATGGACCAAGAAGAACAGGAGATGGCTATTATGAGAGCTGTGTACTCGATCCTGATGGTAATCGCTTGGAACTTACCGTTTAATGTAGAGACTTAATTGAGTTACTCATCTACTAACGGAACTGAGGTATGACAATGATGAAGCTTGCTGTGACTTTCCTTTTTAGTCTCGGGCTTATGGGATGTGCAACCTCAGAACCGGTGTATGAGCAGGAGACGGACGCGAAACCTGAACCATCACAACCCATTGGTTACCTTGGTTTTAAAGCTCACCAAGAGTGGGCGATTCAATTCAATGATTGCACGGTCTACGATTTAATCGGCGCACAACCTTACCAGTGGTTTGATCGCACTTCAGCCTCTGTGAGCTGTTATACGTTTAAGCCAAACGATGCCATCGAGCCTTTATCAGTCTATGCCGACGCAAACTTCGACAGCAATAAGCTAACCCCGATTAACCGCTTTCAAGAGCTGCAGGTATCAGAGTCAGGCTGGGGCACCTTTCCTGCGGTCTATGAGACCCACGGCACCAATTGGCTGAAAGTCAAAGAGGGTTGGATTCACCTAACACTAGCCGATCAGACACTCGTCCAGTTCTACCCAGGAACTCAAGACCAATCTGGTAAATCACAGCATGATCAGTATTTTGAGCAGCATTGATACTAATGCTGACTGTTGATTAGTCTTTAGTTCGATCAAAAAAGATCTTTTAACTATTGCTGAAACCGGTTTCAATCTGTATCTTTGCTTTTATTAAAATCGGTTTCAGAGTTGTAGTCGCAGCTCTGAACCTGATCTTTTTACGAATAACTTGTAGCGAGTAATGGTATGAACAACGAATTTCCGAACGATTTTTTATGGGGTGGTGCGGTTGCAGCACATCAACTAGAAGGCGGCTGGGATGCGAATGGTAAAGGTGTCAGTGTTGTTGATGTATTAACAGCGGGCGCTCATGGTGTACAACGTCGAATCACCGATGGTGTGATTGATGGTGAAAACTATCCCAACCAAGTCGCAGTGGACTTCTACCATCGCTACAAAGAAGACATTAAGTTATTCGCTGAGATGGGTTTTAAGTGTTTCCGTACCAGTATTGCTTGGACGCGTATTTTCCCAAATGGCGATGAAGCTGAGCCATGTGAAGCGGGTTTAGCATTTTACGATGATCTGTTTGATGAGCTGTTGAAATACGACATTCAGCCTGTGGTAACACTGAGCCACTTTGAAATGCCTTACCATCTAGCTAACGAATATGGCGGCTGGATGAACCGCAAAGTGATCGACTTCTTCGTTAAATACTCAACTACGGTGATGGAGCGATACCAGCACAAAGTGAAATACTGGATGACGTTTAACGAGATCAACAACCAGATGAACACTTCGGCAGACATCTTCGGTTGGTTGTGCTCTGGCGTGAAGTTTCCGCAATGTGAAAAGCCGCAAGAAGCCATGTATCAAGCGGTTCACTATCAGTTTGTTGCAAGTGCTTTGGTGGTTAAGAAAGGTCACGAGATCAATCCAGATCTTCAAATCGGCGCAATGTGTGCGATGGTGCCTTTCTACCCTCGTTCTTCAAAGCCAGAAGACATCATGGTGGCACAGCAAGCGATGCGTGATCGTTACTTCTTCTCGGATGTAATGGTGCGTGGTCATTACCCAAATTACGCTAAGCGTGACTGGGCAATCAAAGGCTTCAACATTGAGATGCAGCCCGAAGATGAGCAAATCTTGAAAGAAGGTAAAGCGGATTACCTTGGCTTTAGCTACTACATGTCTAATACCTTGGATTCTTCTTCGCATCAGTCGACTGAAGAGGTGATGGACGGCGGTCATGAAAACTCGGTCGATAACCCGTTTATCCAGTCTAGCGATTGGGGCTGGCCAATTGATCCAACGGGTTTACGTTTCTGTTTAGCGTCTCTGTATGAACGTTATGAAGTGCCATTGTTTATTGTTGAGAACGGTTTTGGCGCTGTTGATACCATTGAAGAAGATGGCAGCATTAATGATGACTACCGCATTGCTTACCTTGGTGACCACATCAGAGAAATGAAAAAAGCAGTCGCAATCGACGGTGTTGATTTGATGGGTTATACCCCTTGGGGCTGTATCGATTTAGTGTCGTTCACCACGGGCGAGATGAAAAAACGCTACGGATTCATTTACGTAGATAAGCACAACGATCAATCTGGCTCACTAGAACGCAAGCGCAAGAAGTCGTTCGAGTGGTATAAAGGCGTGATTGCATCTAACGGTGCCACTATTTAGAATGCATTCCCCGGCGCAGTTATGTGAACTGTGAGCTGTCATTTTGCAATGAATTAGTCGGCCTATGTCGGCTAATTTTTTATAAAGGAAAGAAGCGAATGGTAACCATGCTTGACGTCGCAAACCGCGCAGGTGTATCTAAATCGACTGTTTCTCGTGTCTTAAATGGCAAGAACATCGTGCGCCCAGATGTGGTAAAAAAGGTATTTGATGCGATTCAAGAAACAGGTTATCGACCGAACTTGTTGGCTCAGCAATTGGCGACCAAGAAGACCAATTTCATCGGCTTTGTAATCACCAATGAGTTGTTCAATGGCCCTTACTTTTCTTCCTTGATGTATCACGCGGCCTCTTATAGCGAAAAGTCGAATCACCAGCTGGTGATCACCGATGGCAAACACAGCGCTGAAGACGAAAGAAAGGCGATCAACTTCCTGTTGGATATGAAGTGCGCGGGCATCATCATCTATCCACAGTGCTTAACCGAAAGTGAGATTTCTAAGATCATCGAAAGCACTGACACGCCGATTCTGGTACTCAACCGAGAAATGCCGTCGAAGCCTAATCATGCCATTACCACCGACCATTATCAGAGCGCTTGTTTGATGGTTGAACACATCATTGAGCAAGGCCATACAGATATTGCAGTGATTCGAGGAAAAACCGGTTCTTCGACTGATGAGTTGCGTTACCAAGCCTATCAAAATGTGTTAACTAAACATGGTGTGGCATTGGATGAGGCCAAAGTTGTTCAAGGCGATTGGACGATGGAGAGCGGTTATCACGCGGCTCAGGCTCTGGCAAAAAGCAAAGCAACATTCACTGCTATCTTGTCGGAAAACGATGACATGGCGATTGGTGCGATTAAGGCGTTAACTGAACTTGGGTACTCATTGCCTCAAGATGTTTCTATCGTCGGCTTTGATAACAGCAAAGTGGGGGCGTTTTTAACGCCAAGCTTAACGTCTGTCAGTGTGCCATTAGAGCAAATGACGCAAAAGGCGATCCTGCAAATTGTCGGTGAAACAGAGCAAGCGACCACCATCAATACCAGTGGCAGTTTGGTGCTGCGTGATTCGATAGCGAAGCTAAATTAACATTGTTCGAATTTCATATTTCACCTACAAAAAGTGACGAGCTGCGCATCTCTTCAACCAAGCGTAAACACTCCTTATTCACTGTTATTTAGATGTGCGATATTGCGTTTTTGGGTCGATGAATTGACCTGCATTAGTTAAGTAATGTGAAACTAGCTAAGTAATATAAAAATAGCTAAGTGATGGGAGAACAGGTAAGTAACGTGAAAACAGAAAAACAAAAAATGCTAGCAGGCGAACCTTATCAGGCTTGGGATAAAGAGCTTTATTCAGCTCGTATCGAATGTCGTAAGGTGCTTCAAAAACTCAATAACAGTATTCCTGACACACCTGAATGGGAAGCAGCAACTCAAGAGCTCATTCCGGGCTGTGAAAACGCGCATCTAGAACCTCCATTTCGTTGTGACTACGGCTCGAACATCAAGCTGGGCAAGAACTTCTACGCTAACTTTAACTGCGTGATTTTGGATGTGGCTGAAGTGACCATTGGCGACAATGTGCTGCTTGGTCCGAACGTTCAAATCCTGACCGCAGGTCATCCACTCGATGTGAAAGGCCGTGTAGAAGAAGGCGTTGAGTTTGGTACACCGATTAATGTTGGCGACAATGTTTGGCTTGGCGGTGGTGTAATTATCTGTCCCGGTGTCACCATTGGCGAAAACAGCGTGATTGGCGCGGGCAGTGTGGTGACCAAAGATATTCCAGACAATGTGGTCGCGGTCGGTAATCCATGCCGAGTTTTGAAGCCAATTGATAATGAATAGTAGAACAACCAAATAGACAAAGCCCGAACCTAGATTCGGGCTTTGTTTTTTCTATTCTAGTGAGGTGTTAGCAGGGACAGTTTGCTGATCTAGTTTCTTGTCTAGAACACCACTGAATCGAGTTAATACAGTAGCGAGTCAATGCTGTGTTCTAAAAGTCATCCTCGGTATCTAAGCGTATCTCCGCGTTTATTGATTTTATTCAGCCTAGGTTAAACCTTTGATTCACTGTTAGACGAAATTACTCTTGCCATTTATTATTACTAATATGTAATAATCATTCTCAAAAATATGGGATTATCAAATTGGATGGTCGCACCTATACTAGCCTCAACAAAACGAGAGAGCGATAACAAACAAGCTCAACGTTGACTGACTAATATAGGAAATATCACATGACTATCGAAATCAAACCTGGTCAAACTCATATCCAATCTAAAGCTATGGTTGCTTGGAAAGCTGGTGAGCCGCTAAAGCGTGAAACGGTTGACGTTGAACTGCCAAAGGCTGGCGAAGTACTTGTTCGTATCGTTGCTACTGGTGTTTGTCACACTGACGCATTCACTCTTTCAGGTGACGATCCAGAAGGCATCTTCCCTTCTATCCTTGGTCACGAAGGTGGCGGCATCGTTGAAATGATCGGCGAAGGCGTAACAAGCGTTGAAGTTGGCGACCACGTTATCCCACTTTACACAGCTGAGTGTGGCGAATGTAAATTCTGTAAGTCTGGTAAAACTAACCTTTGCCAAGCGGTTCGTGAAACGCAAGGTAAAGGCCTAATGCCAGATGGCACAAGCCGTTTCTCTATCAACGGTGAGCCAATCTTCCACTACATGGGTTGTTCTACTTTCTCTGAGTACACAGTGCTTCCAGAAATCTCACTAGCGAAAGTAAACAAAGAAGCACCTCTTGAGGAAGTTTGTCTTCTAGGTTGTGGTGTAACTACTGGTATGGGTGCGGTACTGAACACAGCTAAAGTTGAAAAAGGCGACACAGTTGCTGCATTCGGCCTAGGCGGTATCGGTCTTTCTGCAATTATCGGTGCTCGTATGGCTGGTGCAAGCAAAATCATCGGTGTTGATATCAACGAGAGCAAATTCGAGCTAGCGAAACAACTTGGCGCGACTGATTGCATCAACCCAATGAACTACGACAAGCCAATCCAAGACGTTATCGTTGAGATGACAGACGGTGGTGTTGATTACTCATTCGAATGTATCGGTAACGTAAACGTGATGCGTCAAGCACTAGAGTGCTGCCACAAAGGTTGGGGTGAGTCAGTTGTGATTGGTGTTGCTGGCGCGGGCCAAGAGATCTCAACTCGTCCTTTCCAACTAGTAACGGGTCGTGTATGGCGTGGTTCTGCTTTCGGTGGTGTTAAAGGCCGCTCTGAGCTTCCAGAAATCGTAAACCGTTACATGGCTGGTGAATTCGGACTGCAAGAGTTCATCACTCACACTATGGGTCTAGATGACGTAAACGAAGCATTCGAACTAATGCACAAAGGCGAGTCTATCCGTACTGTTCTACACATGGATAAATAGTCTTAAATCTTAAACCTCATCTGGTTTTCATAAAGTCCGTTAGATTGAATCTAACGGACTTTATTTTTTCCTAGGCACACTTTACCAAGGAATATTTTTATTAAAGGTTGTTCCCTTTAATAAAGGTATCTGAATTGTCCTACAGGGTTACTGGAATCGTCCTTATGTTGACCAAACTTCGCCACTCTCTACCTTTACAGTTAATGTTAGCTGCTTTGCTAGCATGGCTTTTTGCACAACTTATTTCTTCAACCTCAGGTATTACCCAAGCGGGGTGGTATCAGTTCTTAATGCTTGGCAAAACTACCTATATCGGCTTGCTAAAAATGGTCGTTGGGTTAGTGGTTTTGTTCTCGTTATTGCAAGGCATAACAAGCATTGGCTCGATAACTCGATTGAAGCAAATTGGCCGCAATACAGTGCTTTTCTATAGCTTCACGACGTTGATAGCCATCTCTTTGGGCTTGGGTGCTTCACTGATGTTGCCTGCTTGGGAGCCTTTAACCAGTGTTGCTACGATTGGAGATGATGTTCAGCTTATAAGCGAAGATGCGGCAGGTGGCGCTGCGATTGCTAGCAAGCTTTTTAGTATGGCACTCGTGAACCCGGTAGCGGCGTTGACCAATGGTAACTTGCTCGCGATTGTCGTGTTCTCATTCATGCTGGGTATTGCTCTACTTTCTTCATTGCCAGAAAAACATCCGATTTTTGAGGTGCTTAATGGCTTGAACAAAAGCATCAATACCATTGTTGGTTGGATCATTCGTTTAGCGCCAATCGCTGTTTTCGCCATTGTTCTCGATTTTACGGTGCGTGGTGGTGAGTCACTGTTTGAACAATTGGCACTGTTTGCTTTGCTGGTGTTTGTGCTGACTTTGATCCACGGAGCGATTGTACTGCCGACTATTGCGAAAGTGATGACTGGGATTCGTCTTAGCACACTATTCAAAGGTATCTCTGCACCGATGGCGATGGCGTTCGCAACGTCATCAAGCTCTGCTACCTTGCCATTGGCGATGCAGAGTGCGGAAGAAAAGCTCGGTGTATCGCAAAGTACGAGTAGCATGGTATTGCCGCTCGGTGCAGTTATGAACATGGATGGCACGGCACTTTTCGAAGGTGTTGCGGCAATTTTCTTGGCTCAACTGTTTGGTGTGGATCTCACGACTTCTGGCTTGGTGATGATCTTCATTATGGCGATGGTCTCTTCTGTGGGTGCACCGGGTATGCCATCTGGCTCGATGTCAGGCATGCAGCTTGTTCTATTGGCGGCAGGTATCCCACTTGAAGCGATAGCGATCTTACTGATCATTGAGCGACCGCTGGATACATTCCGTACGGCAGTTAACGTAGAAGGTGACATGATTGCCGCATTGGTCGTGGATAAATGGCAGTCAAAGCAGAGCTCGTCAGTAGACTTGACTATGAGCGGTTCTCAAACATCGTAATCTTCAGTAACAAGCCCGTTAAAGTTAGCGGGCTTTGACCGAGTTAAAATCCGCTGAGTTTATACTGTTTGGAGCTCACTCAGCTTAAGTGATCTGTAGGTCAATTTACTGATCTTCAAATTTATACTGGATAATTACCTATAAATTTCAGGCTTTAGCAGTAATAATCAATGAATAGACCTGAACAGCTTGTGAGTCGCAAAGCTGTCGGGACAGTTTCTAAAGACGTTACCGTGAAAAGGAAGTCAGACACATGCCTGTGCTCCAACGCATCAGTTTAACCTTAATTTTAGTCGCTATTCTCGGCGGCTGTTCTTCCTTACCAGAAGGCATCGACCACCCAGCAGAACCGTACACCTCTTATGGACCAAGCACTTTGTCGGTTTTAGCGGATGAATATCAACCAGTATCAGAACAGGCGACTACCGCCGTTCGTTTACAAGAATCCGGTTGGGATGCTTTAGCGCAGCGATTGTCGTTGGTTGAAAGTGCAGAGCACACCATTGATATTCAATACTACATCTGGAACTCTGACGAATCGGGCAGGTATCTCGCCAGCCGTTTATTAGCGGCAGCTGACCGTGGTGTTAAGGTGCGAGTGATGTTGGATGACATCAACCTCAATGAGCGTGAAGGGCTATTATCAGCACTGGATGCTCACCCTAACGTCGAGATCCGAATCTTCAACCCAACACCAACACGCCGTGGTTTCAGTAAGTGGTTAAGCTTCCTTGGGGATTTCTCCCGCTTAAACCGCCGTATGCATAATAAATCCTTTACCGTAGATGGTACCTTGTCTGTGGTTGGCGGACGTAATATTGGTGATGAATATTTCGACCTTTCTGACGAGATCAACTTCCGAGATCGTGATGTATTAGTGATGGGCTCAGTCGTTACCACGATCCAAACCAGCTTTACCGAGTATTGGGACAGTCGTTGGTCTTACCCTGTCGATATGTTGGGTGACGAAGAACAACCGGATCTTTCAAAGATTGACGATATCATCGTTCCACAATACAAAAACTACCCAGAGTTACCATTAAACCGTGAAGCGGCAGATAGCTTGTTGAAAGAGACTCTTGATGAGATGACTTGGGTGAATGCTCGTTTCGCTTACGATCGCCCTGTGCCTATCGATTCAGATAATACCGATGAACCGAAAGCAACGGCGGTTCTTTTAGGACAGCTTGCAAGTGAATCGAAACAAGAGATCTTGTTGGAATCGGCTTACCTTGTATTCGATGATGGTCAACTCGAAGCGTGGCAAGTGTTGAACAATAAGGGCGTTGAGATAAAAGCGCTCACTAACTCTATGGCCTCTAATGACCTGGTGACTAATCACTCCGCTTATGCAGGCAGACGTTACGACATGTTGGAGCATGGTATCGATCTGTTTGAGCTAAAACCAGAATCTAAGCTGTGTGAAGCATCGACGCAAGACGCGTCTAAATGTGCGCCTGAGACGGCCTATGGCTTGCACGCTAAATCAGTCGTATTTGACCGCAGCATCGCGAGCATCGGCTCATTTAACTTCAACTTGCGCTCTACCTATCTCAATACTGAATCGGTTTTGATCATCGAGAATAAAGAGATTGCTGAAACGTTAGCAAAAACCATCGAACAAGCGATGAATGAAGACAACAGCTGGCGCTTGGAACTCGAAGACGGAGACGTGTATTGGTATTCAGGTGAACAAAGCTGGGACAGCGAACCAGAAACCGGCAAGTGGGAACGCATGCAATCAGGCTTCTTACAATTGTTACCGATAGAGAAATATCTTTAAGAGAATCAGCACTCTAGAAATGAAAAATGTCAGCGCATAATACGCTGACATTTTTGTTTGTGATGGCAAAACTTAGCTCGCTCATCGGAATCTCTTTCTGTCTTTAGAGCTGCTCTAGATCTATCGCTTGGTCAGCTGTTTACTGTTCAAGTACGGCAGAATATGTGGGCGAGATTCACCAGACAGCTTCTGTGTGATCTGCTGTGACCAACTGCTTTGCTTTTGATTACTTGAGCGGTTTGCATAGTAGCTTTGCATTGAATCATCGTAGCTGGCAATTTCGTCTAAACTCAACGGTTGGTATTGATTTTCGTGCATCACCACATGAGCAGGAAGGCGGGGTTTGATTTCTGGCTGTTGTGCAGGGTGACCTAAACACATACCAAATAGCACGGCAGTGTGTTGTGGAAGTTCTAGTAGCTCATCGACTTGTTGTGCGCTGTTACGCAACCCACCAATGTAAACGCCACCCAAACCTAGAGACTCAGCTGCCAGCATGCAGTTTTGCGCCATGATGCCAGAATCTACCGCGCCAATCAGGGTCAGTTCAGTAAAGTCGGTTTTCACTTCAGGGTTGATTTGCGCGTGGCGTTGATAGTCGATACAGAACACCAAAAACTCAGCCGCGTTCTCAACGTAAGCTTGGTTGCCTGCGTATTCGGCTAACAGTTTGCGCTTCTCTTTGTCTGTCACTCTCACGATAGAAACAGCCTGCAGTAAGCTCGATGATGAAGCCGCGAGACCAGCCTGAATAATCACATCAAGTTGTGCTTTTTCAATCGGTTGATTTGTATATTGACGAATGGAGCGGTGCCCCAGAATAGTTTCAATCGTGCTGTTCATAACTCTCAGACAGTCCTTGTGATGATGGCGTAGAGAATCACAATAACGACAATTACCATGAGCGTAAAGGGCGTTAGAGCCTTTCTGGTTGGCAGAATGATATTCATGAATTTAAAAGGATTGCTGTCACAGCCAATCCTTTTTTGTACTGTTTCCTGCTAGAAGCTAGAAGCTAGAAGCTAGAAGCTAGAAGCTAGAAGCTAGAAGCTAGAAGCTAGAAGTGAATAACGCTCAAGAGCTCGCTTTAATGGCGAAGAGACAAAGTGATGAAGTGAACTCTGTTGGTCGAATAGCTGCCAGAAGGCTGAAATAGTCCTGAGTCAGCATTAATTTCACCATGGCCTAAATCTTGGTATTGGTAGCTCAATCCTAGATGTAAGTCGTTGGATATCTTCTTCTCAGCGCCGAATCCGATACGCCACTGTTTATCGAGCGGGAGTAACACATCTCTGTTTTGACTGCTTACAGGGCTCGTGTCACCGCTCAGTCCGCTGTACAGCAACCAATCCTCATATGCGTATTCCACACCAACCCCAAGAGAATAGGTGGTTGAGTATTTGTCATCATAATCTTGCCATGTCTCCATGTTGGAGCTGAGTAGAAGGTTTAAGTCTTCATTTAATGAATGCTTCAACCCTAAGTTTAAGCTTCGAACCCATGTTAGTTCAGAGCTAATTCCAAAAGCGTTGGCGTTATCAAGGGAAAGGTCGTGATCAAATTGGCCCTGATAACTGACACCCAATTGTGTGTTGTCACTGATGTGGTGATTGAGACTCAGGCCGAACCCTAGGTCGAGGCCATCTCCTTGAAGCTCAAGACCATTCAATGCTTGAGTTTCAAGCGCTGCGTGCTGCAATATCAAAGAACCACCAAGAGACAGTTGTTCATTGACCAGATATGACAATGACGACGTTAAGTTGAGTGCCGAAATGCTATTTTCTTTGATCAATAAAGCAGGGTGTGCGCCAACGCCGTGTGAGTATTCAACGCCAGTGCCGCCAGCTGCGTGCAATGCTGCGCCGACGACCCATTGGTCATTGAGCCTTGATGCGTAAGACAAATGAGGGAGAACATCGGCGCTGCTTCCTGTGGTCGAAGCCGAGTTATCGTCACGGACAAAAGTGGTTTCAACATCGAGGTATTGAACGCCGAGAATCCAAGCGCTTTCTTCAATAGCCGATAACCCCGCAGCATTGGTGATCACGGCGGATGTATCGTTCGCGGTTACGTTTCCTGCGCCGGCTGTGCCAACGCTTTTGGTTGTCGCAATCTGAGATAGGTTTAATCCACCCGCGTGTGCGCGAGAGCTGACTATCCCTGTTACTAACAGAGACAGTGTGATGAAAGGTGTTTTCAAGAATAGAACCTCATTTTCAGTGTATGAGTTATGTTGCTAGCAGTTTGAGTCATGTATTTAGGGATAGAACGAATTGCCACGAGCGAACACTAAGAACGCCGTGGCAATTGACTTGATCGACTTAATTGCCTTAGTTGGATTAATCGACGTAATTAACTTAATTGGGGCTAGAGCTTTTCAACTTGTGGCAGTGGATATTCATTGTCGAGAACGGCTTGAGTTGGCTCATACAGGCGCATGTGAAGATAGAAGTCATCCTGAGGTGCTGGTAGCCAGTTACACGTTGGATCGGACGGTTTTACGTATTGAATGCATATTGGCAAGGTGCCGTCTTCTGCGTATTTCAGCTCATCTTTACGATTGGTTGAAATGGAGTAGCGTTGAATGAAGTTCTCAACCATGAACAGGTTTTTAGCGTCATACATGGTCAACGACCAAAAGGCCTCTGCCGGTGCATCGGCTGGCATGGTCATTCGATATTGATTGTCGCCCGACAGTTGCTCGCCATTCGAGTCCGTGTATCGATTTGGATAAAGAGCTCGCTCTGGCACATTCAAACCAGCCGCACGCATGTTGATGCTCGCTCGGCTCAGGTAATCATTCCCGTAACGGCCTCCCTCGTACATCATCGACCAGCCATTATTGACATCACCGATGCTTCGACCTGCGTATTGAATGATCTGTTGCGAAGAGTCAATCGCGCGCATTAGCCCTTTTTTCTGTGCTGAAGTTAGCGCTTCCGGGTTAAAGGGGGTCGATCCTCCAATACCAATTTGTTGGAATTGATCAACGATGGCAGCATCTTCTGGAATCGGGTTTTTACGTAGCTCACGGTCAATTAGCGAATACCACTCTAATCCTTCAGGTCTCGCCATGGGTGGGATACGACCTGTCGAAGCTTTGAGTTCTACGATGTCATGCTCTGCGCCGAGTTGATCGACTGGGTAGCTGAGAAATTTATCGTGAACAACCAGTGCGTCATCGAGATCTTGCTCGCCAAACACGCCCGTTCGTTGAATTAACCAAACCATAGGAGTGCGAGACTCTACGACACGATCAATTCCCTCTGGCACTTCGCCAGCCCACCCTTTGTTGACCAACAGCACTTTGGAACCTTGGTCGCCGACATTCTTCACGTGCAGATCTTCAATCGAATCTGAGTAAGCATCCAATAACTGAACAATGTAGTAACGGTTATCGGTGCGAGGAATATCTATCACCATCGGGCCTGACAAATCGAGATCGTAGTGAGCTTGTGAGTAGAGCGTATCGTTGTTGACAGTAGGCACAATTCTATCCTGAGGCCCAGATAGAACACGTGTCTTACCCATCTCATTCAATGGTGCCATGGCGTTGTCCATCGGCGCGTCAACCGATGTGGTTGTTTGCCTAACCGCCGCCACGGTTAATGGACCCGTACCGTAGATAAACGCTTGAACACCTAAGTTGTAAGCGAGCTCTTCTTCAGGATTAATAGATTGTTGGGCAAGGGATGGCATCGCGATAATACTGGACAAAGAACACACTAAACTGGTCAGTACACTTTTCTTATAGAGCAGCTTTCTCATGGAACACCTTAGATCGTAGAAACAGAGTTAGGCATTTATCATATGAGTAAGTGAGATTAAGGAGTGTAATAGCCGATATTAAGGATGTTAATACGCTATTTTTGTTATTTAACTCATTGCTTTGTTTGATGTTTTTTTGAAGTGGAAAGGCGCTTGGATAGCGTGTGTTAATAGGGCGACTGAGGCGCTATTGTTTGATTGATTTGCGGTTGATATGTTGACAAAAAAGTACGGGAATCAATATGAACACATCAACTCATCCTTTTAGCTTATTCATTAAAGCCGAAGGGGCTCAGTGCAATCTGGATTGTAGCTACTGCTATTACCTCAATAGACAAGATGGCGACAAAAGGTCTTCGATGTCTCTGGACATGATGGAGCAAATTGTCGGTGCTCATATCGACGCGCAGCCAATGAAAGCTCAGCAAGTGGACTTTATCTGGCATGGTGGCGAGCCCATGTTAAGAGGGCTCGATTTCTATGAAACGGCAATGAAAGCACAGGCAAGCAAAGCGACGGAAAAGCGTGTCGTAAATACGATGCAGACCAATGGAACCATGATTAACGATCGCTGGGCGAGCTTCTTTGCTAAACACAATTTCATGATGGGTATCAGTATCGATGGCCCCAACATTCTGAATGACATCGCTCGGATCGACAAAAATGGTCAGTCGTCTTTTGAACGCACAATGCGTGGGATGTCTTATCTAAAAAAGCACAACGTTGAGTTTAATACGTTAACGGTCGTGAATAATAAAACCTACAAACACGGCAAAACGATCTATCAATTTTTGGTTGAAAATGGCAGTGGTTATATGCAATTTCAGCCTTGTATCGATCATGAATTGGACAGGCGAACAGGGCACGACTGGTCGCTAACTGGTGAGCAATGGGGACAGTTTCTTTGTGATTTGTTTGATGCTTGGAGCGCCAATGATGTCGGTAAAGTGTATATCCAGTTTTTTGAAAATTGTTTAATGGTGTTGATGGGCTACCAAAGCCAAATGTGCCATCACAGCGCGACTTGTGGACAGCAATTAATGGTTGAGCATGACGGCAATGTTTACAGTTGTGACCATTATGGGTACCAAGATCATCAACTGGGTACTGTGAATAGTGATAAGCTTGCAACCATGGCGAGTTCACCTGAACAAATAGCGTTTGGCACCAACAAATATCATGAACTGAACAGCACTTGTCGAGGTTGTGATTTTGTTGAGCTTTGCCAAGGTGGCTGCCCTAAGAATAGAATAGCAACAACCGAAGATGGCAGCGCGATGAATCATTTGTGCCAAGGGTATGAGATGTTTTTTCGTCACGCATTACCCAAATTATTGCCAATGGTAGAAGCGATGAAAAAAGGGTATTCGCCAGCGTACTTCCCACTTTTCTAAATAACTTGGAGTCGGGCATGACCAGAGATCTAAACTTACTGCGGCTTATTTTGGTGCTCAATGAAACTCGCCAAACGGTAAGCGCAGCAAAAGCCTTAAACGTAAGTCAGCCGACGATCAGTGTCATGCTTCGTAAGCTCAGAGAACAATTTGATGATGAATTGTTTGTTCGAGATAAAGCAAGGCTTGAACCCACCCCAAAATGCTTAAAGCTTATCGAAACCTTGCCTCTGCTATTAGAGCAGCTAGACAACCTTTACATACCCAATGATGAGTGGGGCTTGGAAGATTTAAGAGGGGAGGTTCAAATCATGTTGCCTTCCCCATTGTTGATCCCAGTGGGTGTGCCGTTAATCAAAAAGCTGACCAAAGAAGCGCCACAAGTGACGTTTCAATGTTCACCTTGGTTAGATAATGGCGTCCAATCCCTAGAGACCAACCGCATGTGTTGGGGAGTGAGTTATCTTCCTATGGACGTCAATAAAACTCTGACTGAGCGACCGGTTGGCTTTGATAAGTTCATGTTGGTGCTAAGAGCTGATCACCCAATTCAAGGTAATTCCCTTGAGGACATTCTGAAATACCCACTCTGTATCAATATGATCCCTGGTTACATTCAGCCATCCAAGACGGAAATGTTGATCAAAAAATACGACTTAGATAAACACATCGGGCTCAGAAGCAATAATATGAATTTGATGCTAGAGATCGTTAAGGACAGCGACTTCATCTATGTGACATCGTCGAAATGCCGCTATTTGCTTGATCACTTTTATCGTTGTATTGAGCTACCGCCGGAACTGTTGAAAGACACCTATCGTCGAGAATTGGCACTGTTTACTCATCAAGCAAACCGTAATAACCCGTTCACTGATTGGCTTCAAAAAGAAATTACGTCGATTATTCAATCCTAGTTTCACGCTACTATTCTTTCTAAATAACGCCCCTTTATCACTGCCACTATTAAGAATCGTAATAGTGGCTATCAAGCCATTTTGGACCTCTTTCTTATACCATTTACCTCAACAATGGTTCGCTGAGACATTCACAATCTTCGTTGTGACTTCAGCGATTTACTCATAGTGAATGAGGGTTATAAATGTATAAGTCTTTTGTTAAATCCGCTTTGGCACTCTCGGTGCTGGCGAGCGTCAATGTACATGCCGCGAGTCAACCCAATGTGGTTGCTATCATGCTCGATGATGTGAGTCCCACTGATCTGTCAGCTTACCACCGTGGCATAGGGGCAGTGGACACACCGAATATTGACCGAATCGCAGATCGCGGCATGATGGTCAGTGATTACTACGCACAAGGCAGTTCTACCGCGGGGCGCTCCGCCTTTATCACGGGTCAGTATCCATTTCGCACCGGCTTAACGTCGGTCGGCCAGCCGGGCTCTTCCCTTGGCCTTCAAAAAGAAGATCCAACCCTAGCCGAAATGCTGAAAGACAAAGGCTATGCGACCGTGCATGTCGGTAAAAGTCATTTAGGCGATAACAACAGTCACTTACCAACGGTGCACGGCTTTGATGAATTCTTCGGTTTCCTTTACCACCTCAACGTTATGGAGATGCCTGAACAGCCGGAATTCCCAACAGACCCTAACTTCAGAGGTCGCCCTCGTAATGTTCTTCACACCATCGCTACCGAGAGTGTGGACATGCAAGAAGACCCAAGGTTTGGTGTGGTTGGAAAGCAAACGATTGAAGATAAAGGTCCTTTAGGCGCCAAACGCATGCAAACCGTTGATGGCGAATTTTTGGAGTTTGCTACAAATTGGCTTGATAGACATGAAGCGGAGAAAGACGAACAACCTTACTTCATGTGGTACAACCCAACGCGCATGCACCAAAAAACGCACGTTCGTCCGGAGTATCGAGGCGCGAGCCAAATCAACACCTACTACGATGGCTTGATCGAACTTGATGATCAGATCGGCGTGTTGCTCGACAAGCTTGAAGATTTAGGCGAAATCGATAACACCATCATTCTCTTCACATCTGACAATGGCGTAAACCTTGATCATTGGCCTGATTCCGGTTCTGCGTCATTCAGAGGACAAAAGGGTACAACATGGGATGGTGGTTTCCGTGTACCAATGTTGGTCAGCTGGCCAGATAAAATCCCTCAAGGTGAATACACGGATGGCTTCATGACATCTGAAGACTGGGTGCCAACCATCATGGCTGCCGTGGGTGAAGGCGACATTAAGCAAGAATTACTTGAAGGAAAAGAGTTAAACGGCGACCGCTATCAAGTTCATTTGGATGGTTATAACCAACTGGACATGTTGACCAAAGGTGAACCGAGTCAACGTCATGAGTTCTTCTTCTACAACGAACAAGATTTGAATGCGTTCCGAGTAGATGACTGGAAAGTGCACCTAAAAACCAAAACGGAGTGGATTGCGCCTCCTGAAGAGTGGCCTCTAGGGATGCTGATTAACATCAAGGCTGATCCTTACGAGCGCAGCCCTGATACTCGAGGTTGGTTCTTATGGATGAAAGAGAAGTCTTGGGTATTACCAAAACTGCACAAAGCAGCCGCGAAATATCAGAAGTCTCTTGAAGCATTTCCACCAAGACAGAAGGCTGGTGGTATTGGTATGGCAGACAAATCAGTGGTTGCTGACTAACGCCAAATACGACTAATGCAAGGTGTGCTGTAACAGGCGCACCTTACATATTGCTTTTAGTTGGGACATTAAATGATGAAAAAAAATAGACTTGCGACAGCACTGGCTTGTGCTTTCATGGTTGCACTTCCGTCTACGGTACTAGCTAGCCAATCCGTGGACGCGACGAGCGCAGCTATTGGGATCAAGACGGAAACTTTAGCCGTTGAGATGGCGAGTTTAGCGTCGCTCAAAAAGGATAATCAGCTATTGGCACAACTTGCCTACGAGTACGCGTACTCGATAGATGAAGCCTACAAATACTTTTACAAAACCGTCGTTGAGCAAGACTACCCTTTGAATCGATTCCAAAATATTCGAATACTTGCTGACGACACTTACACTGCGCACCCGACGATTAACAATGACACGTTACACTTGATGGGTTGGATGGACCTAGCAGCAGAGCCGGTCATCATTACGATTCCAGATCATGATGACAATCGATATTGGTTGTTCCATACCATGAATATGCAGCACTTTACTGACTCGGCTTTTGGCTCTCCACAGCGAGGCACAAAAGGCGGCAGTTTCATGTATGCAGTTGAAGGATGGAAAGGTGAAGTGCCTGCGAGTGTCGACCAAGTGATCTATGTCGAGCATCCGCTGGTCAAGATGATGGGGCGAATCATGGACCTTGGTGGTGACGATTCTGCAACTGCTCAAAAGTTAATGGATCAATGGAATATTAGGACGTTGTCGGAATACTTAGGTCAGAAAGGACCAGATTCTGTCGTACGCGAGTATCCCGATCCTGAAGACTCTAATTGGGTCGAGCGAACCAATTTCATCCTGTCTGAAGGAACAATGAAGACGCATGACCAAAAGCTGCTTGAACAATTCGAGTACATTGGCTTGGGAGATGTTGAATTAGGCAAAGCCAATCATCCATTTACGAAAGAGCAGCTTCGTATGATCGATTCTGGTCAAAAAGACGGACTGGAGCGAATCATTAATGCGGGCTTTGATGATTCACGTGACGTATTAGGCACTCGCGATGAAATGACCAAGGTTCCAAGCTTTCAACACGCCTACGGCACCTTAATGGGCCAATGGGGGTTGCCTGCAAAGCACACTATGTATAGCGGTGACTTCTTCGATAGTGAAGGCGGTGCGCTCGATGGTAGTAAGTATGATTACACGGTGACCTTCGATTCGCCACCGCTAGAAGAGGGTGGTTTTTGGTCATACACGGCCTACAGTGGTGAAAGCCGATTGATGGAGAAAAATGACTTAAACCGTCATTCCCGTGGAGACAGAACGCTAACGCCTAATGTTGATGGCAGCTACACCATTTACATGAGTAGCGATGTAAAAGGGCATGAAGATGATCCTAACTTCTTACCTATCCCCGATCATCAATGGTATTCAGTGTTACGTATGTACACGCCCGGTGAAGAGGTTAGAACAGATAAATGGAAATCGACACCATTTACTAAGGTCAAAAAATCCACTAAAGTGATGACTTAAATCGCCTGTTTAAGGTTTTGTTTATAACCGATTAATGCCAGCTGCTATGCCGCTGGCATTTTTTATTGAGTGAAACTTGCTTCGAAGTAGGCACTAAATGCTCAGAACTGTCGGATAAAATAGGGCATACTGGACGCAATATATAGACCAAAGAAAGTAACCACGCGCATGAATCCGATCTGCCTCAACGACCCTTTTTCTCTTCCTAATGGCCAAGTGATCAAAAATCGCCTGTTCAAATCAGCAATGAGTGAACAGCTAGGTGATAAACACCATAATCCTAAGCAAGGTTTAGTCACGCTTTATGAGCGTTGGGCTCAAGGAGGAATTGGCTTATCCATGACGGGCAACGTGATGGTCGATAGAGGCGCGCTTGGTGAACCTAAAAACGTTGTGTTGGATGAGCACAGTGACTTAACCGTATTTCGTGAGTGGGCGAGTGCCGGAACACAGAATGGTTCGCAGATATGGATGCAACTGAATCACCCAGGTAAGCAAATTCCTAAATTCTTATGTGATAGCCCGGTTGCGCCTTCGGCTATCTCTTTAGAGCGTGGATTAGAAAAAGGCTTCAATATGCCACGAGCTCTGACTGAAAAAGAAATAATCGCGATTATTGATAAGTTCGCGCTGAGTGCAAAGCTATCAAAACAAGCGGGTTTTACCGGTGTGCAGATCCACGGTGCTCATGGTTATCTCGTGAGTCAGTTTTTGTCTTCAAGACACAATCAACGGCAAGACAAATGGGGTGGCTCACTCGAAAACAGACTTCGTTTTGTGCTTGAGGTTTATCGCGCGATTCGAAAAGAGGTCGGTGAAGATTTCCCTGTCGGAATTAAGCTTAACAGCGCCGACTTCATGAAAGGTGGCTTCACTGAAGAAGAGTCAATGCAGGTTGTGCAAACATTGAGTGATAACGGTATCGACCTGATTGAGATCTCCGGTGGCACCTATGAAAGTCCATCAATGATGGGTTCAAAGAGCAAAGCTGAATCAATCAAGTCCAGCACAGTAAAACGTGAAGCGTATTTTATGGATTACATGGTTAAGGCGAGAAAACTCGTGAGTACACCGCTGGTGGTCACGGGAGGTTTTCGAACCGCGCAAGCAATGAATGAAGCATTAAACACCTCGGCGACCGATTTTATTGGCATTGCGCGCACAATGGCGGTTGATCCTGATTTCCCTAACAAGTTAATTGAAAACCCTAGCCACGGCATACCGCTAACGGTGCCAACCACAGGTAAACCCGCATTAGACAAGGTGGCGATGGTTGGGCTGGTTTGGTATGAACATCAGATGTGGCGCATTGCCTCTGGCAAGAATTCTGACCCCAAACTAAGCGCACTTGGTGTGGTGGTAAAAACAATTTTCAGCGCCGGCTGGCACGCTTTCAAAAAGCGCAGAGCGTAAGCAGTCATGGATTGTTAAAGCAGAACTTTGAGGAATTGAAGTTCTGTTTTTTTCTATGATGATTTATTGTTTAGTTTGTCTAGATAGTAAGAAAGAGTTAAAGATCGTTAAGCGAATCAATCGTCAAATGAGCCATAATGAGAGAGATATTCGCTAAGTTAGCTTTTATCACCAGACGGCTAAATATCTCCCTGACCAAACTTTAATGACAGGTAACTATGAAACAATTGGATCTCAATTTAATCCGCGTTTTTCTGGTTTTGCTAGAAACCAAAAATACTCGCATTGCTGGCAATAAATTGGCGCTGAGTCAGCCCGCAGTGAGCAAAGCACTAGGGCGATTGAGAGAATACTTTGATGACGAGTTGTTTACTCGTGTCCATTCCGGTTTGAAGCCAACTCCACGTGCGTTAGAGCTTGGTGAACGGCTGCCAATGATCATGGAAAGTTTGGACGACGTGATTCTTGAAACTCCAAGCTTTGACCCTGCCGAGTATCAAGGCAACATCACGATTGCGATTAACGGTTTTATCTCGAACTGGCTTGGTGCGCGTTTATGCTTGGGTCTCATTCAAGAAGCGCCGAATGCTCAAGTCAATATCGTTAATTGGGGCTCTCAAACGCTGAAAAAATTGTTGGATGGCGAGATACAAGCAGCTATCAACTTTTCTCCAATCGACACGAATAAGCAGTTTACCCATCAGATTATCGGTGAGGATGACTTTGTCGGGTTGGTTAAAACCGGCCATCCATTAGCTGGCAAAGTGATTTCACAGCAAGAGATAGATGAAGCGGAATACGCGAGTTTGGTGATACCGGGGTGGAATGATATTCAGCCTTATATCGCCAAGCATTTGTCGACAGAGCAGCTTAAAGTGAAAGCAAGAAGCTCGTATTTGCACACACTATTAGAGGTCATTAAACAAAGTGACATGATTCTACCGTGTTCCAAGCAGCTTGCGCTTTATCTTAATGAAGAGTTCGATTATCTCTCTTTTCCTGATTATGCACCGGAAGAGCTCAAAAAAATCGTGCTGGTGGAATCTCATAACAAGAGAATACACCCTATGAATCAGTGGCTTAAGCGCAAAATTATCACTACCTCCCAAACCATCATAAAAGAAAAGCAATAAGCCTCTCGAATGAGAGGCTAGGTTATTGTTAGTAGCTGTTATTGCCAGTTAATTAACACTAATCACTCGCAATTCAGTCGTTATTCCCAGCTATTGAGCAGTGACCTGTGGGAAGCTGTGCATCTCACCTGATGCTACCGCTTCATCACTAGGACGTTATCTCGAGAAGCATCATCCCAATCTGAAGCAGGTTCAAAAGGCTTAGCTGATTTCGCATTAGTGACCGCCGCATCTTGCAGTCGATGCGCTTCATCTGCGCCAGCACTTGTTGCAGTTCGCATCAGTATGTAGATGTAGTCTGAACCTGCGATTTCTGAGTCGATGTAAATTTCTTCGCCACCATAAATGGCCATGTGGTTATCATGATTGTTATTGAAGATATGCATGATCTGGTACGCATCGCCTTCCGCCAGTTTGAATGTTGCGCCTTCTGACACATCGACAACCGCGGTTGAATAGAGCAGGTCGGTGTTAGAGCGGATAATCATTTGGTTCTCTACCGTTACGTTTTCGCGATTATGCTCAAAAACATTAACCGGTTGATGCTCTAACTGTTGAGTGAAGTAAAGGTCGCTTTCTGCACGAGCGAAGTTTTCGTCGGTTACTTCAATTGCTGCCATTGTTTGCATTGATGTGATGGTAATCAGTGTTGCTAAAATGGTCTTTTTCATATCGTTTACCTTGAGGTCGTCATTAGGAGATGACACTAATGTATCGGTTTGGTGGTGATTCTAAAAATGATTTGATGTTATTTGTGTAATAACCAAAAGGAATCGGAAGGCTGGTTTTTGTGAAGCTTAGAGAGAGTTGTGACTGTTTTTTGTTCGTTTGGTGAAAGTTTTTTGCACAGAGACTGGTCGTTAGCTAATGAAGCGATGCTTTGTTCATTAACTAAGGCTTTATCGGCAGGTAAGGCTTTAGTTAATGACTGAGGTATCCGCGCTTTTAAGCACTATGCTTTAGTCATGACTAAAAGAGGATTAATTATGAAATGGCTTATCTTATCTGTAACGCTATTGTTCGTGGCAGGATGCCAATCGACAGGCTCTGACACGTCTTCACATGATCAAATGAATCGAGTTCATTCTGGTGGTTGTAGCAGCTAATCCTTTTTTGAAAATACTTTTTAGCTGCTGTTATTATCATTTCTGTCACTGTTCTTATAAAGAACTCACTTCTACAAAGCCTTGCGATTACGTGAGGCTTTCTTCTATGTAAAACAACGCATCCCTGCCGATTTATGTTGTAAATTTGTGAATCTGAACTGTCTATATTCTAGGCTGTGTACTGGATCTCATTTGTTATTTGAGTCCCTTGCTAAGGTAAATAATGAATGTGTACTACCAATCACTTTACTCAACTTAAGAGGTTTCTATGCTAGGTGAAAATCACTCTCTTGTTCACGAATTTCCTGAAATGAAAGACAAAATTGCTGAGCTTGCTAAAACTGACGATGGTTTTGCAGAAGATATGAAGACATACGACAACCTTGATAAAGAGATTCGTAAACTAGAGCTGAAAGATTCACCCATTGATGACGGCTCGATGCACCAATTGAAACATGATCGTTCTGAGCTTAAAGATTCACTGCATGCTCGTTTAACTGGCTAGTGAGTTGGTAATTTTGCTGACTAGCTAAATGGTGAATTACAGACTTAGACAAAAACTCCTTCGGGAGTTTTTTTCGTTTTGGCTCAATCACTTCTTCACAATTCAACTGAGTTAATACGTTGTATTGTTATGTTAATGACGCATAATGAGGATTACTGGTACACGATTTTTAAGATTTTATTGGTAATCTCATGAATATTGAACACCTCAAATTGTTTGTTCGTTTAGCTTCCACACATAACATCAGCATGGCTGGGCAAGAGCTTGGTTTGTCTCCTGCTGTTGCAAGCTCGCACATCAGTAAACTGGAAGACAATTTAGGCGTTCGCTTGGTCCACAGAACCACTCGTAAGGTCTCTTTAACCGAAGAGGGTGAAGCATTTTTACCTCATGCTGAAGAAGTGTTATCGAGTGTGGATGCTGCCAAGTCGGCGGTCGGTGTAGGCTGTGATTCTCCAACCGGAACGCTGAGAGTTACCGCATCTGCGTCTTTTGGACGTTTGCATCTTGTTCCTGCTTTACCTAGATTCTTAGAACGCTACCCTGGGTTAAAAGTCGATCTCAGGCTATCAGATTCGATGGTGGATGTTGTTGAGGGTGGCTTTGATATCGCGATTCGTATCTCAGAGCTGAAAGACTCGACACTGATTGCCCGAAAACTTGCGACAGACAAACGTATTGTGTGTGCATCGCCTGATTACTTAATCAAATATGGTAAGCCAGCTACACCTCGAGATCTTAATGATCATCAGTGTATTAGCTTAATTGGTTTAGAAAACTGGACCTTCAATACTGAAAGCGGGCCTAAGACGATTAAGGCATCTGGGTCGTTCAGGGCAGATAACGGGGAAGCACTGCGTGACGCAGCTTCAGGTGGTATGGGTATCACGGTGACATCGAATTGGTGTGCCTATGAACAACTGAAAAGCGGTCAGCTGGTTCAAATATTAGAAGATTACCCATTAACCTCAGAGCCTGCAATTTGGGCTGTGTACCCAAGCACAAGGTTACTGGCGCCAAAGGTGAGAGCCTTCATTGACTACTTCTCTGAATATTATGGTAATCCACCGTATTGGGAACAAAAGTAGAGTCAGATAGATTTAAGGAAAAAGCCCTACGTGACTAAGTTATGTGTTAGTCACGTAGGGCTTTTTCTTGGAATCAGAAAATCACTTGAGCATAGCTGTCACTAAGAAAGCGTTGCTTTGATGATCTCTTCAATTTTAGCGACAACTTGTTGTGACTTATCACCGTATATCGCATCTGGGTGCGGGTTCGCAAATGTGTTGTTGTCGTTATCAAAGTATTGACCGCCCGCTTGTGCGAACTCATCAGACAATGATGCGCGAACCAGAATATCAGAACCGATGCTTAGGTCGCCGCCTGCAATACCGTAAGCGTCTTTCACCATCTTGCTGCCTAGTAACGAAGCTGGGTTGACCGCAACCACCATTGGCCCTGTAGAACCTAACTCTTTTGCAATCTCACGAGTCCACATAGTGATCGCAAGCTTGCTTTGTGCGTAAGCGTCGCCATCAGACATTGGTTTCTTACCTTCTAGCGCTTCGATGTTCACTGCTGCTTGCGCCGCTGAAGACAGGTTCACTACTCGGCTAGATGCATCGAGCACAGGTAGCAGACGTTTAGTCAGGTGGTATGGTGAAATAGTATTCACAACAAAACGAACATCTAAACCGTCTTTAGTAATTGGGTTAGGAGTGTTGAACACACCTGCGTTGTTAATCAGTACATCAATCTTATCGTGCTCAGCAATTACTTTGTCAGCCAACGCATCCACATCAGCCAGAACAGACAAGTCTGCCACGTAACTTTGAATTTTCGCTTCATCAGATATAGCCACAAGCTGCTGCTCTACGTCTTTGAGCTTGCTTGGGTTACGTCCATGCAATAAAACGTGGTGGCCTTGTTGAACAAGTACTTTTGCCGTTTCGAAGCCGATACCATCGGTAGAGCCTGTGATCAGAATAACTTTTTGCATGGAATAGATTCCTTATTAAAGCCCTGACATAGTGAGCGTTTTTAAATGTGTCGTTTCGTTGAGGTAAAGAATAGCAATCTTTTGTAAAGTTGATAATCAAGCTGATTAATAAAACACTATTTAGTTTTTATTGAAAATGGGGGAGTGAACAAAGCCTCAGTCCGTGCGAAGGAGACGATCAATCGAGAGATTTATCTGATCGAGCTCTTAGGCCGGAATAGCAGGCAATAAAAAAGCTTAGCGCGGGGGACGCTAAGCTTCGTTGTTAAGTATGTTCTTGAACCATGTTTAGACTGGTGGGATTAGCCTACTTGAGAAAAGCTCACTACCTTGCTTTGTAGCTTCTCTTTCAGGTAATCCGTTACTGCTTGCTGCTCGGATTCGCTCATGTACAGGCCAAGTTTGGTTCTGCGCCACAAGATGTCTTCGTCAGTCATCGCCATCTCTTCATTGATCAAGTAATCGATTTCAACTTGATAAACGCCATGGGCTTCGCTTGAGAATTGGCTGCCAAGGTCAGCTTCGCAATCTGCGCCTTCCAGTAGTTTCCACGTGTAAGTACCGAATTGAGTCACGTAGCGAAGTAATAGCGCTTCAGATGCCCAAGGGTATTTAGTGTGGATCATCTTCGCAAGCTGTTCTCTGCTGCAACTAAAGTTACCACCTGGAAGCGTGTTGTTGGCTGTCCAAGGCGCACCCATGTTGGTTAGGTGTGGTTCTAACTTCTTAAGTGCTGCTTCGCCTAGCTTACGATAAGTGGTCAACTTGCCACCGAAGATCGAAAGTAGTGGTGCTTGATCAAGCTCTGCGTCTAATTCGAGCGTGTAGTCACGAGTGATCGCTTGCGGTGAATCAGATTCGTCATCACAAAGCGGTCTTACGCCACTGTATGTCCAAACCACATCTTCGCGGCCAAGTTGTTTAACAAAGTGTTGGTTAACAATATCAATCAAGTAATCCACTTCGACATCATCAATGGCAACTTCACGCGGATCGCCTTTGTATTCAAGGTCGGTAGTACCGATGATCGAGAATTTATCTAGGTAAGGGATCATGAACACAATGCGATTATCTTT
Organism: Vibrio sp. Evd11; assembly: GCF_900382755.1. Classification (NCBI taxonomy): domain Bacteria; kingdom Pseudomonadati; phylum Pseudomonadota; class Gammaproteobacteria; order Vibrionales; family Vibrionaceae; genus Vibrio; species Vibrio sp. Evd11. The sequence continues at coordinate 108,281 of NZ_OSDX01000004.1, read as the reverse complement.
GTTTTGCAGAATGTACGCTTGTGGTTCGTCATGAATGCGTGGCACAACAATGTGTGAGCCTTTGATCAGGCGAATATTACGAGGCGAAGCCTGCTCTAATCCATCATCAAAGAACTGTTTAACCCAAGGGCCTGCAGCGTTAACCAGCGCTTTTGCTTTGCGTTCAAAGCGTTGGTTTGTCATGACATCAAGGATCGTCACATGCCAAATACCACCTTCACGGTGCGCTTTTTCAACACGGCAGTAGTTACATACTTCTGCGTTATTTTCTTTTGCTGCCAAAACGTTGAGCAATACCATTCGCGCATCGTCAACCCAGCAATCTGAGTATTCGAAACCGGTCTTCATTTCTGGCTTCAGTAAACCTGATTTAGCCAAGTTCACCGTTTTACTTCCAGGAAGCGTGGTGCGTTTACCCAAGTTATCGTAAAGGAATAGGCCACAGCGGATCATCCAAGCTGGGCGTAAAAATGGTCGATGAGGTAAACGGAAACGCATTGGTTGAGCAACATGAGGTGCTTTTCTTAACAATACTTCGCGTTCTGCAAGCGCTTCCGAAACCAAACGAAACTCGTAATGTTCAAGGTAACGTAAGCCACCGTGGATCAGTTTTGAACTTGCAGATGAAGTAGCAGAAGCAAAATCATTTGCTTCGTATAAGCCAACGTTGAGACCACGACCTGCTGCATCTGCTGCGATACCTGCACCATTGATGCCGCCGCCAATCACGATCAAGTCTAAAGTGGAAGATGTACTGTTGTTTGAATTATTTTGTTGAGCACTCATGATTTTGACCTCTTGCTGAGCGAACGAGCATTTTAGAACATAAGTGAATCCTATCTTAACTTTCGTTTGCGGTCATTTATTATTTTCGTTTATGCGCGTTTTATGTGATTTGGACATAAAAAAACCTCTGCTTATGAAAGCAGAGGTTCAAACAAATCTAATTCGAGCATAGAAGCGACACTGGTAGTGAGCACGTTTTACTTTTTTAACTTTTCTATAAAGAATCGTGATTCATTTAAGAAAGTGGCGTCACTGAGCACTTACGTTGAGTTATTCGCTCATAGGACGAGCGGTATCGATCACTTCTAATGGTATTGCTGAATCTTTAAGGATGTTGAGAATCTCTTCCGGTGGCTGCTTATTAGTAAACACCATGTGCGCTTGAGAGATATTGCCGAGCTTAACCATCGCGTTACGACCAAACTTTGTGTGGTCAACGGCTAAGAAGATGCTGCGGCTGTTCTCGATGATGGCTTGTTTCACTCGAACTTCGTGATAGTCAAAATCGAGCAGTGAGCCGTCAAAGTCGATGCCACTGATGCCCAAGATACCGAAATCGAGGCGGAACTGCTTCACAAAATCGAGTGTTGCTTCGCCCACAATACCGCCATCACGGTTTCTCACTTCGCCACCCGCCAAGATAACCTTTATCTCTGGGTTCGGCAGAAGGATGCTCGCAACGTTAATGTTGTTGGTGACAACTCGTAGTTGTTTGTGATTTTTGTTGAGTGCGCGGGCGACCGATTCTGGCGTGGTGCCTATATCAACAAACAGGGTTGCACCATCTGGAATGTGTTTAACCAGTTCGTCGGCGATCACGTCTTTTTCGTTGAAATTAAGCGCTTTACGCGTGTTATAAGAGGTGTTTTCCGAGCTTAAAGGAATGGTTGCACCACCATGATAGCGACGAATTTTGTTGCTATCGGCCAGTTCATTGAGGTCTCGTCTGATGGTTTGTGGGCTGACATCGAACTTTTCAACGAGCTCTTCGGTACTCACATATCCTTGTGTTTTTACCAGATCTACAATCTGCTGGTGTCTTGGTATCTGCTTCACTTAACTTACCACTCCCTGCGCGCAAAGGGCTCTAGCGCGTCAAAATCGAAAATATAAACTCACGCTATTGTGCTCGAATTGATGAAAAGAGAGAAGTAATGATGGTAAGGAATCATGTCTAAACCGCAAAAACGCCGGTCAAAACGTGGAATTTGAGCCTGAAACGCAAAAAAGAGCACAAAAGAGTGCTCTTTTTAGTTTCGTTTGCTGAGGTTCGAGCAATCTAATCGATGAGATTGCTCGAGTTCCTAGGTCAACGATTAATGATTAACGATGAGCTGAATACTCAGTATTACTCTTCGTCGTCATCGTGCAGTTCAGACCAAACCTGTGCACACTTGATAGCACGCTTCCAGCCTTTGTAACGGCGGTTACGTTTCTCTTCGTCGTGGTGTGGCATGAAGGTGCGGTTAAGAACGGCTTTGTCTTGAAGCTCGTCAATGCTGTCCCAGAAACCAACCGCTAGGCCAGCAAGGTAAGCGGCACCAAGAGCCGTTACTTCCGTTACTTCAGGGCGGTGAACTTCAGTATCAAGCACGTCTGATTGGAACTGCATTAGGAAGTTATTCGCTACTGCGCCGCCATCAACACGTAGGTTTGCTAGCTTGATGCCAGAGTCCGCTTGCATCGCGTCTAGTACGTCACGCGTTTGGTAAGCAATGCCTTCCAAGGTTGCACGGATGATGTGGTTAGAGTTAACACCACGAGTCAGGCCAACAATCGTACCGCGAGCGTAAGCATCCCAGTATGGTGCGCCTAAACCAGTAAATGCAGGTACTACGTAAACGCCGTTTGAAGAATCTACTTTGGTTGCGAAGTACTCAGAGTCTTCTGCGCCAGCCAGTAGTTTCATTTCATCACGTAGCCATTGGATTGATGCGCCGCCCATGAATACTGCACCTTCCAGTGCGTATGCAGGTTCGCCTTTAGGACCACATGCCAGTGTGGTTAGAAGGCCGTTCTTTGATGTTACTTTCTCTTGGCCCGTGTTCATTAGAAGGAAACAACCTGTGCCGTAAGTGTTCTTAGCTTGGCCTGCTTCTACACACATTTGACCGTAAAGTGCAGCTTGTTGGTCACCCGCAATACCTGCGATTGGAATACGAGTACCGCCTTTACCACCAAGGTTCGTTTGACCGTAAACCTCTGAAGAACGCTTCACTTCTGGCATCATTGATGATGGGATACCCATTTCATCAAGTAGCTTTTGATCCCAGCATAGGTCGTTGATGTTGAACAACATAGTACGTGACGCGTTAGTGTAATCCGTAACGTGAACACGTCCTTGAGTCATCTTCCAAACCAACCAAGTATCAACCGTACCGAACAGTAGTTTGCCAGCTTCAGCGTCTTCACGAGCGCCTTCAACGTTGTCTAGAATCCATTTTACTTTGGTACCTGAGAAATACGGGTCAAGGACTAAACCTGTATTGTCACGTACGTAGTCTTCTAGGCCACGCGCCTTAAGGTCTTCACAGATATCTGCTGTACGGCGACACTGCCATACGATTGCGTTGTAAACCGGTTTGCCAGTTTCTTTGTTCCAAACAATGGTGGTTTCACGTTGGTTAGTGATACCAATACCCGCTAGCTCGTCGCTGCGAATGCCTGCTTTAGCAAGTGCTTCAACCAATGTAGAGCTTTGAGTTGCCCAGATTTCCATTGGGTCGTGCTCAACCCAACCCGCTTTCGGGTAAATCTGAGTGAATTCTCTTTGAGAAGAGCTAACGATGTTTGCATCGTGGTCGAGGATTACAGCGCGAGAACTTGTGGTGCCTTGGTCTAGGGCAACAATGTATTTTTGCTCGGTCATGGTAAGAATCCTTTTTCTTTCGTTATTTATATTTTAGTAAATGTAAGGTCGCTTAGGGATTAAGCTTGAGCTTGTTCAGCTTCTTCTTCTGTTTCACATTGGTTTGGAATTGTGCAGCCTTGGCCTTCTACTGGTAGGTAAGCACCGATAACACGTGGGTATAACCAACCACCAAAACACGCACCAGCAATTGGAGCAAGAATTGGAACGATGAAGTAAGGAATATCACGAGCACCGCTTAGTGCGAAATCCCAACCTGCAAAGTAAGCAAAAAGTTTTGGCCCAAAGTCACGAGCAGGGTTCATCGCAAAGCCAGTCAGTGGACCTAAAGAACCACCAATTACTGCGATAAGAATACCGATCAGTAGAGGATTCATTGCACCGCGAGATGCGCCGTTGTTTTCATCACCTAACGCTAAGATAGCGAACATCAAAACAGCAGTAATCACAAATTCCACAGCAAAAGCGCCAAAGAAAGAAAGTGAAGCATGTGGGTATGTTGAGAAAATACCTGCTGTTGATAGTGCGTCTTGGCTGCTACGAACAAAGTTATGTGCGATTTCGTAATCAGTAAATAGGTTGCTGTACAGGCTGTATACCAGCGCAGCAGAGCAGAATGCGCCAAGCAGTTGCGAAATGATGTAAGGCACCACTTTAGCTTTATCAAAGCCATGGAACATGGCCAGCGCGATGGTTACCGCCGGGTTAATGTGTGCGCCAGAAACGCCAGCAGTACAGTAAATTGCAATCGCAACACCGAAGCCCCAGATGATGCTGATTTCCCATTGTCCGAATGTCGCACCGGTTAATACCAGAGCGGCCACACAGCCAACGCCAAAGAATATGAGTAATCCTGTACCGATAAATTCAGCCAAGCATTGCCCAAATAAAGAAGGGTGTTTGTTTGTTGTCATGTTCGAGTCCTTTTTAGTTTTGCTTATCTAGCACGTGTATTGTGCATATATTTGCGAACTCGAAAATAAACGAACATCAAAAGTGAGCGTTTGAGCATAAAATTGTTAATTAAAGTCACTTGAAATGTTAATCCGAACACTTTTGCTCGGAAAAGACGCTCGCATGAACGTCATTGCTCGAATTGATAGGTTGCGAAGCCGCTCAAATTACCTATATGTAAATGAATGCGCAACTGGTACGAGGAGTTTATGTTTGGATTTGTGATGCTACTTCGTGAGTGGTGGATTATTAGACGTAGCTTGATGATATTTAACGCGCCTTAACATCTGTACTAAACAGAATGTTCTAAATGTGATGTGATACTGGACTTTGTTTTACTATTGTTACTTATGTTGTTGAAATTGTCGTCACTCTTGAGAACAATCACTTTCTTTATGTGGGGGGTAAGATGCGAATACTAGTAGTAGAAGATGATCGTTTGATCAGTGAAGCCATAGAGCAGCGCTTTATTGACCTCGGCCATGGTGTTGATTGTGCCTATGATGGTGCGGTCGCGTTTGCGATGATTAGCCACACCGATTTCGATTTGGTGATTCTTGACTTAAACCTCCCTAATAAATCAGGTGAGCAGATCATCAAGCGCATTCGTCAGTCTTCTGATACGCCTGTCCTTATTCTTACCGCCCGCAGTGAAGTCTTTGACCGAATTCAACTACTGGATTTGGGTGCCGATGACTACCTCACCAAACCTTTCGATTTTGGAGAATTGGAAGCACGCTGCCGCGCGATCGTTCGACGTCGTCAAGGCAGCGATCAGAACACAGTGAGGTTTGGTGACATTGAGTTCGATAGTGCAGGGTGCATTGTGAAAGTGAAGGGCGAGGTCATTGAGCTTAAACAGCGTGAATATCGCTTATTAGAAATTTTCCTGAACCACCTCAATCGTGTGATGAGTAAAGAAGAGATCATCGATCACTTATACAACTTCGATAACCCACCCAACACTAATGCGATTGAAACCTACGTTGGTCGTTTGAGGAAGGCGCTAGCCAATAGCAATGTCGAGATCAAAACCCTACGTGGCCTTGGTTATGTGCTCAATAAAGTCGAAGACTGAGCTGAGGTGTATTAGGTGACGGCACTGACCAAATCTGTCCGCTTTCGTTTTCGAACAAAATCGCTGAGATTTCAATTATTGTTCTCTGCGACCTGTCTATTGTGCCTGATTAGTTTACTCACTTTGGTTGCGGTAAAGCGCTACGCCTATCAAACCACTCAGATGTTTTATGATCGCCAGTTGAATAACGCGGCTCTGCAGATCATAGAGCAGGTTCGTTTTAATGGCTTAACATTCAGTGTCGACATTCCCACTGCGGCCTTTAAATCACTGGCAGATTCCCCAAGAGATAAGGTTTTCTATTTGGTTGCTAGTTCTCCGAGTTCATCGGAGTCTGGTTACATTACGGGTTATAAAGAATTGCTTGATGACCAACTGGTGCGTGACCAAATTGAGCAATACCAGATAAAACTCGAACCAGAGGCCGCTTATTTTTACTTAACCTTCAAAGATGAATGGGTGCGTTTGTCTTTGGTCAGTCGCATAATGAATACCCGTGAAGGGCCTCAGAACATCTACGTGCTGGTCGGGCAAACCACACAAGCGAGGCAAGTATGGGAGAAGCAACTCTCGGACCACGCAGTCAAGCTACTGCTTGCGGTGATGTTAAGTGCGTTGTTGGTGATTTTTGTGTTGATTGTAAAGGTGCTCAAGCCCGTCAATGAGATCAACAATAAGATGGAAAGGCGTTCCAATCTCGACCTAACTCCAATCAATCTCGACGCTCCTGAAGAGGTTGAGCACTTGGTCGACACCATTAATGTGTTTATGTCTCAGCTCGATAAGAACTTAACCAATCTTAAGAACTTTACCGGCGAAGCTGCGCATCAGTTAAAGACACCAATCGCAGGGATTAAAGCCCAAGTCGAACTGGCTAAAAGTAAAGCGAGTGAACGTCACACGCTCGATTATTTGGATAAAGTCACCGGTGCGTGCGAGGTGCTTGAGCGCACGGTTGAGCAGCTTCTGAACCACGCGACGATTCGCCATCGTTATCAAAGTATCGAACCTACAGATATTGATTTTAATGAGTTAGTCAAACAAACCAGCCGTGGTTTGGCGATGAATGCACTCAATAAAGACATCGAATTGAGCTACATAGAATCACTTAAATTTCACATTCGAGGCGACAGCTTCGCCTTAACTCAGATGCTGACGAATCTCATTGAAAACTCAATTAAGTATTCCTCCAAAGGCAGCACTATCGAGGTTGAATTAGTACAGCAAGGCAGCAAAGCGGTGCTGTACATTCGTGACTTTGGGCCGGGCATTGATGAGCAAGATAAGCCTCATGTGTTCGAGAAATTTTATCGGAGCCCGAATGCGATCAGCCAAGGCACAGGGCTAGGGATGAGTATCGCGTTAGATGTTGCCCAAAAATCCAATGCAATTCTGAGCTTGGAAGACACTACATCAGACGAAACAGATAATCGCGGCCTTACGGTGAAAGTCCAGTTCCCGCATACCTATTGGTGGGAGGTTTAATGATGAAATCTTTACGGATTTGGCTCGCAGGGCTAACTTCGGCGGTGTTGTTAGCAAGCACTCTATTCGTTACCAATGCCACCGCACAAGCTAATCAAGGCGCTAGTCGCCAAGACTCGGTTCTTCAAGACTCTGTTCACCAAGACAATAGCAACCAAGGTGATGGCAATGAAGATGCACTGGTGATCTATGGTGCAGCCTACTTGTCAGAAATGAAGCCACTGCTCGATGATTTCCAGCGTAGAAACCCAGAAATAACCGTGCGCTATCAAGCGATGAGCAGTAACGTATTAGATGCTCATATCCGAGACCAAAAGCCTGATCAACCCGATATCACCATCAGTTCGGTGATGGATTTACAATTGCGACTTGTTAATGATGGTTATGCGCTGCCTTACCAAATAAATGTGGCGGGCTATGGATCTCAATCGGGTATTGTTCCGCACTGGAGCCAGTGGCGAAATGAGCTGTTTGGTTTTAGCTATGAACCTGCTGTGATCGTGTTTAATGAGTCTTTTCTTGAAGGAAAGGAAGTCCCGTTGAGCCGTGTCGAATTGTTGAGTTTTATTCGCCTCCATAGTGAAGAACTGATGGGGAAAATAGGGCTGTTTGATATTCGAGATGTTGGTATCGGTTATCTGCTTTGGTCATTTGAACGCGCTCAAACGAGCAACTACGGACAATTCTTGGAGCTGTTTAATCTCCATCAGGCTCGCACCTTTGATAGCTCTGCGTCGATGCTCCAAGCGTTGACTGATGGTGATATTGCGATTGCCTACAACATCATGGGCTCGTATGCGAACTCGTGGGAATCGAAGCACAAAGATGTGGTGATTGTGGCGGCCAACGACTACACACCTGTGGTCATTCGAACTGCATTTATTAATAAAACCACGCCTAGGCTAGAACAAGCTCAAGCCTTTATTGATTACTTATTTTCCTATTCAGGGCAGAAGCTGATGGCAAAAGAAACCAATATGCCTCCGGTGCGTACCGATATAAAAAGTGCTAAATCGGCAGCGGTTTTACGTGAGCAGTTTGCCAATCAACTCAAGCCCCTTCCGTTAGATGTCAGCCTGTTGATCTTCTCGGATCAAAGCAAAAAATCCTTAGTGATAACCGAATGGGAGAGCGCTCTTAAAAGCTACGATTAGTTTAGTTGGTAGTTAATTCGATTGCTTTGCAGTAACCCTATCTTGGCTTGGTCATTCAACCGAAATACCGCCGAGTCAGCTACATGACAGTTTCGTTTTTTACTCTTGAAGTCCAAAAATGAGCATGGAATTGCTCTTTCACTTCAAGATTAAGAGGTTGAAAACGGTCATGAACGAGAATATTTCCTGCATGTTGATCCGCGGTGGCACATCGAAAGGCGCGTACTTTCTAGCGAGTGATTTACCTGAAAGTGAGCAAGAGAGAGATGATCTACTTGTGCGTATTATGGGTTCAGGCGAAGGCCAACAAATCAATGGCATCGGCGGCGGCACGTCACTGACGAGCAAGGTCGCAATTGTGTCTAAGTCGGAGCAAGAAGGGACAGATTTAGATTATCTCTTTGCTCAGGTCGCGGTCGATAAGAAAGAAGTCGATACCAAACCTTCGTGCGGCAATATTCTCTCAGGCATCGTGGCGTTCGCCAGTGAAAATAATTTGGTTAAGTTAAGCAGTCCATCGACCATGTTGCGTGTCAGAAACATCAACACCAATACTATTATCGAAGTTTCCGCCGAAAGCCCAAATGGCCATTTACGTTATGACGGTGATGTGCGTGTGGATGGTGTTCCTGGAACTGGCTCACCAGTTTTGCTTAACTTCTTAGATGTTGGCGGCTCGAAAACGGGCAAGCTATTCCCAACCGGCAACGTGCGTGATCAAGTCGAAGGTGTTGAAGTTTCTTGCTTGGATGCAGCTGTGCCTATGGTGCACATTAATGCCAAAGACTTTGGCTTAGCGGGTAACGAGACCAAGCAACAACTCGATGATAATGCCGAGTTACTTGAGCGCATCGAGTCTATCCGTTTATCTGCAGGTCGCTTAATGGGCATGGGTGATGTGACAGGAAGCGTAGTGCCTAAAGTGTCTTTGTTATCACCACCAACCCAAGACGGACACATTACCTCTCGCTACTTTGTTCCTCAAAACTGTCATGCTAGCCATGCTGTGACGGGCGGGATCTGTGTTGCGGCGGCTTGCATGATTCCGGGTACTGTCGCGCATGAAGTATGCCAAGGCATTAACTCTGAAACGGTCGTTATTGAGCACCCTAGTGGACAAATCCAAGTCAATATCAAAGTAGAGCCAGGGGAAATTGAGCCTGCGGTTCGTCAAGCGGCTTTGGTGCGTACAGCGCGCCCGCTGTTCAAAGGTCAGGTTTACCCGACGTTTTAATCTCAAGCTGCTTTAATGCGTATTCATAATCGCTGGCCATTTGGTTGGCGATTTTTTTTTCATTCTCACATTCACATTCACACTCATATTCTTTGTTCGTTCTAATATCTTCCCCGAACCCTCGTGAAACCTCGAGGTTTACTGCACCAATTCGGCGCGCGGTGCTCTGTTTTTGTGCCTTAAAGGGCGATCTTTGTAACACTTTTGTTATCAAAGTGCAGCGTGTCAGTTGGATGACAGGTTCGGCGACTAATTTGTCAGAAACCACAAAAACAGTCCAACTGCAGGCAATACGCAGTAAATGGATATTAGGAGGCACGATGCTGAACGTACAACTACCCGACAATACACAATCTTCTACTAAGGGCTCGTTATTCTCGAACGGTTCTTTTCTTATGACTCAAAAATTGTCTAAGTTAAAAGTTTGCCAATCACTCTTGGTCACGCTACTTGGTGTGGGGGTATTCTCTCATCACGCACAAGCCGAAGAGGTTTCGTTTAAAGGTGAGCGTGTCGAGTTTGTGATGCCTTACAAAGAGGGCGGCGGTACCGATACATGGGGGCGTTTCTATGCACCTTATTTGTCTCAATCGTTACCGGGCAATCCAGTAGTGGTGGTGAAAAACATCCCGGGTGGCGGCTCAACAAAAGGCGCTAACCAATTTGCTCGCCGTGCGAAAGACAACGGCCTCAACATCTTTGCAAGCTCGGCATCAACCCAATATCCCTATCTTCTTCAAGATCGCCGAGTTCGTTACGACTACAACGATTGGAGCGTGATTCTCGCATCCCCAACTGGCGGCGTTGTGTATGTTTCGCCTAAAACGGGCATCGAGAACGTACAAGATCTTTTCGATAAGAAAGACCAAATCAAATTCCAATACGCAAGCCAAGGTGCGACCTCGATTGATTTAGTGCCGCTGTTAGCGATGGACCTACTTGGCTTAGACGTACAAGCGATCTTTGGTATGCAAGGGCGTGGTGCGGGTCGATTAGCTTTTGAGCGCGGTGAAGTGAACATCGATTCTCAAACCAGCTCGTCTTACATCGATAAAGTGACACCGTTAGTCAACGAAGGTAAGGCCATTCCATTGTTCAGCTTTGGTGTGCTGGGCGAAGATGGCAAGTTAAAGCGCGATCCTAACTTCCCAGAGCTTCCGCACTTCGCTGAGGTGTACCAGTTGTTCCACCCTGAAGAAGCAGAAACACAAGGCTATGCGGTTTGGCGCTCATTCTTCATGGCTGGATTTGCTGCTCAAAAGATGATTTTTGTGCCTAAGTCGACACCAGAAGAGTTAGTTGCAGCATGGCGCGCATCGGCTTCTGAATTAGTATCTCAACCTGATTTTCAAAAACGCGCCGTCGAAGTATTGGGTGATTACCCTCAGCTGACTGGCGAACAAGCACAACTCGCACTTAAAGCGGCTATGTCGCTTGATGAAAGCAACCTTGAATGGGTCAGAAATTGGCTCACTACAAACTACAACACTCGTTTCTAAACAGGCTATCCAGAAGCCCAAGAAAATATGAGTCTTAACAACGCTCGGTATTAACTGGAGGTGAGACCGCGACGCAAGATCGTGGCTCACGCCTTTTCATCTCACTTTCTCTGTCGCAACGTAGCTAACGAGTTATTCGATTAAATTGTTAACTCAGTGAGTGCTTCACTCCCATTGTATCGCCGCTGTACGGGTAACACCGTAGGGCTTTGTGCATCAAGGGCTCAGGAAAGCGGTGGTCACGAAAGCGAAAGTGAGTCTCATGATAGAAAGGATTCAACGATGTTTAACGAACTCTTTGCTGCACTGGAAACCATATTAAGCGTTCAGCACATCACCTTTATGTTAGGTGGTGTATTGCTGGGTCTCGCGATTGGTATCTTTCCGGGGCTTGGCGGTATTGCAGGCTTATCATTACTGCTACCGTTCCTGTATGGCATGGACCCAATTTCAGCCTTGGCGATGCTTATCGGCTTGGTTGCGGTTATCCCAACTTCCGACACATTCACTTCCGTATTAATGGGGATCCCGGGCTCAAGTGGCTCACAAGCAACCGTGCTTGATGGCTTCCCAATGGCGAAGAAAGGCGAGGCGGCTCGTGCGCTTTCTGCCGCGTTTACTTCATCGCTTTTCGGTGGTTTGTTCGGTGCGGTGATACTGACAGGGTTTGTGTTGATCGCTCGACCAGTGATCCTCGCTTTTGGTTCTGGTGAGTTGTTCATGCTGACCTTATTAGGTTTGAGCATGGTCGGTGCGTTGGCAGGTAAGAGCTTAGTAAAAGGTTTGTCGGCGTGTGGAATGGGTGTATTGCTTGGTAGTGTCGGTAGTGCCCCTGCAACTGGCGAATATCGAATGACCTTTGACAACTTCTACCTAATGGATGGCATTCCTCTGGTAGTCGTTGGTTTAGGTATTTTTGCGCTTCCTGAGATTATCGATCTGCTTCGTCAAAATAAGCCAATCGCCAATGCTAGTAAACTTGGCAAGGGTTGGTCTGCGGGCGTTCGTGACTTCTTGGAAAACAAATGGCTCGCAGTGCGTTGTAGTGTAATCGGCTGTATTGTTGGTGCACTTCCCGGCCTTGGTGGCAGTGTAGTGGACTGGATCGCTTATGGTCATGCGGTGCAAACGACTAAGAAAGCTCCTGAATTCGGTAAAGGTGATGTGCGTGGTGTTATCGCACCTGAATCGTCGAACAATGCGAAAGAGGGTGGTGGCTTAGTACCTACTTTGCTATTTGGTATTCCGGGTTCGGGCAGCATGGCAGTATTCCTTGGCGGCATGGTGTTGGTGGGTTTAGAACCGGGTCCTGCAATGGTGAGTACTGACCTCGATATTACTTACACTATCGTGTGGTCTTTGGCATTAGCTAACGTGTTTGGTGCTGGCGCTTGTATGCTGATTTCACCTTGGGTGGCTAGGCTGACGACGGTTCGTTATACCTTGCTTGCTCCTTTCATGGTGATGGTGATTTGCTTTGCTGCCTTCCAAGCAACACGCGACCTTGGCGACTTAGTGACCCTATTAAGTATCGGTACGCTGGGTGTGCTGATGAAGCGTTTCGACTGGCCTCGACCTGCATTCTTGATTGGTTTTGTATTGGCCAACGGCATGGAAACTTACCTATACCAAGCGGTTCAGTTTGATGGTGCTGCATTCTTATTACGCCCAGGTGTGATGATTATTGGTGCGCTGACTGTCTTTTCTCTGTTCTTCATGTGGCGTCAAAGCGCGAAGAAAAACAAGCAAAGCGAAGCACAAGACGCTTCGATTGAAACTGCTCAATCTTCAGTAAGAATCAGTAACCGCAAGCCTCAGGTTATCTTCGCTGCCTTGGTCAACATCGCGTTTATGTACGGCATTTACGATGGTTACCAACAGAGCTTCTTAGGTGGTGTGTTCACCATCATCATCGCCAGCATTATGTGGGTGTTGTCTGCGGTGGTGCTATTCCAACTGCTGACTAAGCCAGAAGGCGATGCTGTCTATTTTGATAACGAGTATGAGCAAGGTTACGCCTTTGATACCAACAGCATCAGCATGATGCATTACCTGTACTGGCTCGGTGCGTTGATCCTTGGTTGTTACTTCGTCGGCTACGTGATTTCTATCAGTGTGTTCTTCTGCCTGTTCCTGATGAGCAAAGCAGGACTGAGCTTGATACGTTCCGCATCGGTAACGGTTGCCGCGACAGGGTTCTTACTGGGTCTAACTCATCTCATGGTTTTGGATTTACCGATTGGCTTGTTGCAAGAGACGGTTGATCTGCCTTGGCCGATTGGATAACGGAAGGAAAGTAATTATGACGATTCGAACTATTATTATGCCCTTCGCTTCTACGGCAAACTCTGCGGAAAGGTTAGAAGGTGCATTGAGCATTGCTCAGTACTTTGGTGCACACTTGGATGTGTTGCATGCTCAAATTAGCTCACAGCAGTTGATGCCAGAAGAGCGCCAATTGCTGCCAAGTAAATGGCTTAGCCGTATAGACCAACTGGTGAATAACTACGTGGCAGAAGACATGAACCAGTCTGAGCTAGAGTTCACTACCTTGTGTGACAAGCTCGAAGTGCCACTGTGTGACAGTGATAACTTGGTGATGAACGATGCCAACAAACACGTGAGTGCACAATGGCATAACCTGACGGGCTATCGAGCGGATGTGGTGTCTGAACGCGGTAAGGTGTCTGATCTCATCATCATACCTAAACCACTGAATGGCAAAAGTAGCGTCAGTTTTGATGTGGCAATTGAACATGGCAGTCGCCCAATCTTATTGATGCCCCGTGAACAGAAAACCTTTAATCCAGAGTGCATCATGATTGCTTGGAACGGTGATGATCCGGGTGCAAGAGCCGTAAAAGCTGCGATGCCACTGCTGCGAAAAGCGAAGCATATCGTAGTGGTGACGAGTGAGCGCTCACTCAATAAAAAGCCTAACCAACAAGACTTAAAACGCTACTTAGGGCTGCATAACATCGAGGTGGAGTGTATCTCGTTCAAAGAGGGCAGAATTAAAACGCCTCAAGCGATCCTTGCTCACGCTGAACAATTTCATGCGGACTTGATTGTGGCTGGCGCATTGGCTCATAAGAAGATGCATCAACAGATGCTGGGTGGCGTAACCAGAAGGCTCCTTAGTAAAACTAACGTGCCCTTGTTCATGGTGAGCTAATAGATCGGTGAGTGATTTGTTCCCACGCGTCACTCACTGATTCATTGAAGTTGAATTGCTGTCATGTCAGGCGCATGACAGCTTAGATTGTTAGAGTAAACTCATGGGCTAGCTGATATGTGACCCGTCCGTCTATGTTTATGTGGTCATCGTATTTTTTCTCCTTTTACGATGACCTATTACCAGTTAGCCCTTTTTTATTTCAATGGATGCAGCTCTAAACTAGAGCTGCAACCTTTCCTCTCGCAACCAACTGAGCTCGGATCGAGTCATACACCCAGTTGAACGCAATCGCGTAAAGTACGAAGAAGATAACAATTCCGATATCCATTACTAATACAGTCCAGAAATCGAGTTGAAGTACCCACATCAGTAGCGGGAACGTCACCAACATCAAACCCAGTTCGAAACCTAAGCCGTGCAGAATACGTGTTTTCTTGGTTCGTTTGCTGCGGTCAGCGCCGTAAATCTTGTCGTAACCGTAGTTGTAGACGTAGTTCCACGTCATCGCTATCAGCGACAAAGACAGTGCCAAGCCTGCCATTTTTACTGCTCCGCCACCGACAATGTAAGTTGCCGCCACGGCCATCAAAATCAAAGCTGCTAATTCAAATAGCACCATGTGTAACATGCGTTCTTTATGTGACATCTTTTTACTCTCTTTACGTTTTCTAGCCTCCATGGGCTAATGACTTGTCTAGATAATATCTATTTAAGTGATAATATAAAGATAGTTAGCATCACATATGGTGATAGTAAGTATTGGGAGAAACTGAATGTACAACATAGAACAGTTGAAGATGTTTGTGTATGCCGTTGAATTAGGGTCATTTTCTGCCAGTGCTCGTGAGTTGGGCAAGGTGCAGTCGGCGGTGAGCCAAGGCATCAGTAATCTTGAAATAGATTTTAATGTTCAACTTTTTGACCGTTCGACACGCAAGCCAACGCTGACGGCACAAGGCCATCAGATTTTCAAGCAGGTCAAAGCGATTATTCTGCAGGTGGAAGATCTGAACTCATCAGTTAACGCCATCAATAATCAAGAGGAAGGGCTACTGCGTATCGCTTTAGACGATGCCTTGTTACTTCCTTCATTGCCTAAGGTGTTGGATAAGTTCAGCCGAACATTCCCAGCGACAGAAATTGAGTTAATGGCAGCGGCGAGTACCGATGTGAATCGCTTGGTGTCACAAGACCGCGCAGATATCGGCCTGATGTTTACTGACCTCGCTTTTCATGCCGATTCAGAGCCGTGCTTTATCGGTAATCTGCCTTTTGTTGCTGTGTGTCATCCAAGCCATGCTTTAGCTGAAGTGTCGGTTGCGAAGTTGCCCGATTTTATTTCTCATCGACAACTTATTCTACGAGGCAACAAAGGAAAGGTGATTGACCATTTCCCCGTGGTAGCGGGCAAGGTGTGGTGGGCGAACAGCTTTGTCACCATCAAGGAGATGATCGTACATAGCTCGGTGGGTTGGGCATACTTGCCGAGTTACTTGGTGGAACATGAGATTCAACAGGGAAAGCTTAACCAGATTAACGTCTCGTTTGACCATAAAACATGGTCGCCTCCTGTCGATTTGCTGGTATCCAAGAAAGCGATGAAAGGGCCAGGTTTGCTGTGGTTGGAAGACAACCTCAAAACCTTACTCGATTGATCTTTTCCAAACCATAGACAAATGAAGGGCTTACCCCGAAAGGTAAGCCCTGAGTTTTTCTAATCTTCTGCTAGATGCTAGATGCTAGATGCTAGATGCTAGATTTAACCGTCAGACCGTTGTAGTACTTGTCTTTCATCTTAAGCGCAACGTTCACTAGGTAAATCAGCACGGGCACTTCAATCAGTGGACCGATAACGCCGGCAAACGCTTGGTCTGAGTTGATACCGAATACAGAGATTGCTACAGCAATAGCCAACTCAAAGTTGTTACCTGTCGCAGTGAAGGCAATAGATGCGTTTTTGTCGTACTCAATGCCCATCTTCTTACCAATGAAGAAGCTGATGAAGAACATCGCAGTGAAGTAGATGGTTAGAGGAACCGCAATCAACAATACGTCCATTGGCAGTTCAACAATCATCTCGCCTTTTAGGCTGAACATCAGCACGATAGTTGCCAGTAGAGCAATCAATGTGATTGGCGAGATGCGTGGAATAAACACATCGTTGTACCATTGCTCGCCTTTCATCGACACTAGGATCTTACGACTTAAGAAACCCGCTAGGAATGGGATACCTAGGTAGATAAGTACACTGTGTGCAATATCGATCATTGAGATATCAACCATCATGCCTTCGTAACCGAATACCGGTGGTAGAACGCTGATGAATAGCCACGCCATAAAGCTATAGCTCACCACTTGGAATGAACTGTTCAAGGCAACCAACGCCGCGCCGTATTCTTTGTTACCGCCGCCGATGTCGTTCCAAACCAGAACCATTGCCACACAACGAGCAAGACCAATCAGAATCACGCCGACCATGTAACCTGGGTGGTCACCTAAGAATGTTAGCGCCAACACAAACATCAGAATTGGGCCGACAAGCCAGTTCATGATCAAAGATAGTTTGATCGCTTTCTTATCTTTTACCACGGTGCCTAGCAGGTTGTAGTTAACCTTAGCCAGAGGTGGGTACATCATTAAGATAAGGCCAATTGCCAGTGGAATGTTGGTTGTGCCAACAGACATTGATTCGTTCCACTGTTCGATTTGTGGGAATAAGGTGCCAAGCAGTACACCAATGCCCATGGCGATGAAGATCCACAGCGTTAAGTAGCGATCGAGAAAACCTAATTTTGGTTTCATTATATTATCTCTTTAGTTGTTATCGTTAATCGTCGAAAAACGATATTTAAAGGCAAAAAATACGCTTAGTTTATTGTGTTCGAAAAACTAAGCGTGGTTAATCTATTTTAAAATGGTGTCGATAAGCGATTCAAATTGCTGAATATTATCTCGGTTAATGCGATAGCACATCTTCGGTGGTATCGATTCGGCAGTGATGAAGCCTGAGGTTTTCAAGATTCTTAGGTGCTCTGATACTGTTGATTGAGCCAAACCTAATTCACTCACCAAGTCACTGTTCAAACAGCCGCCCGATTTTTCTAACGTTGAAAGGATACTCAATATACGAACTCTTGCCGGGTGAGCGAGCGCTTTCGCCAGAGTTGCCATTTGCTTTTCAGCTTCGACATCACCATGTCCGATTGGTAGAGCACAGCCACCAGTTGTAGAGCAAGTTTCGTTCATATTGATGTTTCGCTTTCCATAATCGTTAAAAGACGATTAATAGTAAGCCCATTTTATATAAGGGTCAATGTGATCTTTCAATTTGCTTTTAAATTGGATGTCAAAATCCATATTTATCATTGAAATTCAATGGACTAAGACTTGGATGAACCAAACCAGTATAACGGCCACTTTTGTTGTGAATCGCTGTTATTCAATAGCACACTGATACAAACTAAAGCGATGCTGCCTACTAATACGGGAGTGAATAAGAACGTCCAATCCACATGTGCGGTACCTGCCAAAGCTATCACAATCGGATTAGCGCCAGCGGGTGGGTGAACCGCTCGACAGTATTGCATTAGCATGATGGATGAGCCGACAGCGATTGCCATGGTCAAATAAGAATCCCCAAAGCCATATAAAGCGATTAAGCCCACAGCAGCTGAAATAAAGTGTCCCGCAATGACGTTTCTAGGTTGAGCTAACGGCGATGTAGGCACCGCAAACAGCAGTACGCACGTTGCACCAAATGGAGCCATTAACCACGGGAACCCAGAACTTTCTGCTAATAGGCACAAGGTTAAGATGCCCAGCGTACCGCCAATAAAACCTTTAATAAGCTGGCTAATGCTTGCTTTCGGAGGAAGGGCTCCACCACCAGATAGTTTGCTGATCATAATCGTTTCCTCTTCGTTTTCTGTTTTTTATTGAAAGTGTACAGATCTGTACTGTTTGATTTGGATGATACAGATCTGTACACTTCTTGCAACGAGAAATTGAGCTCTACGATTTCAGAGCGAGTCGAGGTTGATGAACGATGAGTAAAAAAGATCTGATTCTGGATGTAGCAGAATCGTTGTTTAATCAGTTTGGTTATACCGCTGTTGGGGTGGATATGATTAGAGATGAGGCAGCGGTTTCCAAAACATCCATGTATCGTCACTTTGGATCGAAAACCAAGTTGATTGAAGCCGTGTTAGAAAGGCGTCATCAGCGTTTTGAGTCGAGTTTAGAAGCGGCACTATCATCAACTTCTGGATTACAAAACCAACTCGATGCGCTGTTAGATTGGCACCTTGCATGGTTTGAACAACCTGACTTTAAAGGCTGTATGTTCATGCACGCGCTAGCTGAATTTAAAGAGTCTGAAGATGACATTGCGATGCTCTCGCGACAGCACAAAGTTTGGCTCAAAAACAGCATTCGTGATGTGGTAAGAGGTAATGAAGAAGTCGACACTGCAATACTCGAATTACGCAGTGAATCGGTTATGACTTTTATCGAAGGACTTATTGTAAGAAGTGAATTTGGTCAGCTTGATTCAAAGTCAGACTCAAACAGACAAGCCTACCGAAAAGCATTGCATTCACTGGCTACTCTAGCGATATAATCGAACGCAGAACCGTTACACAAGATAACGAAAAATCATAATTTACACTTTAATCTTTACTTATAGGTAAGCCCTGAAATGCCACAACAGAACATCAAATTTATCGCTGCTGATATGGACGGCACTCTGCTTAATGAACATGGAAAGTTAGACCCAGAATTCTTCAATCTTTATGAGCGACTAGAAGCTCAAGACATCATTTTTGCGGCGGCATCGGGTCGTCAGTACTACAGCTTGATGGAAACCTTTGCCCCGCTAAAAGATCGCATGATGTTCGTTGCTGAAAACGGCACATTAGTGATGCACAAAGGCCAAGAGCTCTACAGCTGCTTACTTGATACTGATGCCATCAAAGACATCATCAAAGAAGCGCGTGCCATTGAAGGTGCACATGTGGTGCTTTGTGGTAAGAAATCAGCGTACATCGAAACCAAAGATGAGCGTGCTCTGGCGGAGATCTCTAAGTACTACCATCGCCGAGAGCAAGTAGAAGACTTACTGGCGGTAGAAGACGATTTCATCAAGGTGGCTATCTGTCACTTCGACGGTTCACAAGAGAAAGTGAACCCAACTATTGATGCCAAATTCGGTGA
Organism: Vibrio sp. Evd11; assembly: GCF_900382755.1. Classification (NCBI taxonomy): domain Bacteria; kingdom Pseudomonadati; phylum Pseudomonadota; class Gammaproteobacteria; order Vibrionales; family Vibrionaceae; genus Vibrio; species Vibrio sp. Evd11. The sequence goes on along the minus strand of NZ_OSDX01000004.1, from coordinate 88,833 downwards.
GAACTACCAAGTGGTTGTGAGTGCGAAAATTTGGTTGGATGTGATGAACGCTGAAGCGTCAAAAGGTGCGGCGATTAAGCACCTACAAAACACATTAGGCTTCACTTACGAGCAGACCATGAGCTTTGGTGATTACCTAAATGACTTGGAAATGCTTAAAGAGAGCTACCACTCTTACGCGATGGAAAACGCGCATCCAAAGTTAAAAGAGATCGCACGTTTTAGCGCGCCAAGTAACGTCGATGCCGGTGTATTCCAAGTGCTTGAGAAGTTGCTAGCGTAACGCTCTTAAGCTCGATTCGATTTTTATCAAAGCCAACTCGTGAGCATGAGTTGGCTTTTTTGTTGGCAGCTAGTGTGTTTAGCTAGTTTGAACGATTGTTCAATGTGGTGTAACTTGTAGTTAATCAGTAGTCTTAGTGATAAAGATGGGTATTCACTTGTATTGAGTACGCCTTATCAACCACATTTGGAATGACGATGAGCAAGAAACTTCAACTTGATATTATTTCTGACGTAATGTGCCCTTGGTGCGTGGTCGGCTACAAAAACTTAGAGCAAGCCATTACGGAACTTGGCTTAGTGGAGCAGATTGAACTTGAATGGCAGCCGTTTGAGTTGAATCCAGACATGCCGCAAGAAGGTGAAAACCTGCGTGATCACATCATGAGAAAATACGGCTCTAGCGCAGAAGAGAGTCAAAGTTCCCGTGAGCAACTGGCTGCTCGTGGCCAAGCCGTCGGGTTCGATTTCAATTTCTATGACAGCATGAGAATGGTCAATTCACGTCACCTGCATGTGCTGCTCGATTTCGCGTTGGCGCATGGCAAACAGACTGAGTTAAAGCTACGCTTCTTTACTGCTCATTTTTCAGAGCAGAAAGATCTGTCTGATCTTGAGGTTATCGCGCAAGAACTTGAAGCCGTTGAGCTAGATTCGACGAAGGCATTGAAACGTCTAAAGAACACCGACAACTTAAAGCAAATTGAAGCACAAGAGTTTGAATGGCAACGCATGGGAATCTCAGCGGTACCTACCGTGGTATTCAACCGCAAGAGTGCAGTCACTGGTGCGCAGACGGTAGAAACGTATAAGCAAATCCTTCAAGAGCTTATTGCTGAATCATAAGCCGATCATTGGTATCAATTAGAGTCTGAATTTCATGGAATCACTTTCACTCGCTCAAGCGAAAAAAATTGTACTACTTTCGCAAAAGTTACCGCCTAAAAAGCAACGTAATGGCGGCGCCTTGTCGAATACGCTGTCTGCGATTGAAAACCTTGGCTATGTGCAAATTGATACTATTTCGGTGATTCAGCGAGCTCACCATCATACGCTGTGGAATCGTAATCAAGACTACCAACTGAATCATCTTGATAAGTTGTTAGATCGTCGAGAAGTGTTTGAGTATTGGTCGCACGCCGCCGCGTATTTACCCATGCGTGACTACCGTTTCAGCTTGCATCGAAAGAACGGGTTTGCGAGCGGTAAGCTTAAGCATTGGTATAAAAAGGATGATGCACTGATGGCGCATGTTCTCAAACGCATTGAGAGCGAAGGGCCATTAATGGCGACAGACTTTGAAGGAGATAGGCCAACCCCCGGTGGATGGGGTGGAAAACCTGCCAAACAGGCACTAGAAACCTTGTTCATGCAAGGTGACTTAATGGTGCCGAGCCGAGTGAACTTCCATAAGGTGTATGACCTAACCGAACGAGTTTTGCCGAGTGGCATTGATACCTCAGAACCAACGGAACAAGAGTACATCGATCATCTAATTACGCGTTATTTAGAAGCTAATGGTGTGGGAATAGCGTCGGAAATGAGCTATCTACTCAAGAACACAAAACCTCTGATTCAGAAAACACTCCAGCAGATGCTTGAAGATAAGCAGTTGATGAAAGTAGATATTCAAGGCTCGGATTATTATGTCCTTCCAGGTGCGTTTGATCTGTTGAATCAACCCCTTTCTAGAACCAAGTTAAAGATATTGTCTCCGTTTGATAACTTGCTGATTCAACGAAAGCGAATGCAATCACTGTTTAACTTTGATTATCTTCTTGAGTGCTATGTTCCAGAAGCCAAGCGTCAGTTTGGTTATTTTAGCTTACCGATTCTCTGGCAAGGTGAGCTGGTGGCACGAATGGATTGCAAGGTCGACAGGAAGAGTGGTTTGCTCAATATCCGTAACTTGGTTGTGGAAGAGCGAATTAAAAACCATGAGTCGCTGGTTCATGCTTTATGCGATGAGCTAAAACACTTCATGGTGTTCAACCAATGTGATGAGATGATCGTCCATAACACCACGCCTTCTGATCTTGGCAAGTGCTTGATGAGCCATTGGCAAACAGTCTAGCGGTTTTGTTTTTAAAAAAACTCTTCGTTACTTAGAAGCCTCTTTGCTAATTCGTCAGCGCTTAGTTACTCAGAAAGAGTGGCTAACAAGAATTCGACAAAGGTTCGGTTCTTCAACGACAGTTGCTTGGTTTTGTAGAGCAAGTGAATCGGCTTAGGGAAAGGTGCCATGCCGGGTAAGATCTCCAATAGCATTCCGCGCTCAATTTCTTCGGCAACTAAGATAGTCGGCTGTAACAATACGCCTACGCCTTGAAGGGCAGCATATCGCAACACATCCCCATTGTTCGACATCAAACGTACTTGCCCTTTATTTACCGCGCTATGCGTTGCTTGGTGGTTCTGAGGGGCTAGGAGTTGCGACTCACTGTTTTGATTATTACGTAGTTGAGTATCACGACCATTCACATCACGACGACTGCTATAGCTGAATCCAAGCGATGGGTGTTGTGCGAGATCTTCCAACACGCAGATCTCAGCATGTTGGTTAAGGTACTCAGGAGCCGCGCAGTAACACATCTCATAATCCCCTAAGTATCTGGCGACTAAACTGGAGTCAGATAGGTCACCGATTCGCACGATCAAATCAATATCGGATGAATAAGGATCGACAAGGTCGTTGTTCAGCACGAGTTCGACATTAATCGTTGGGTGATGCGCGAGGAACTTAGCCACGATCGGGGCAAGCACCTTGTTTCCATAGGTGACTGGGCAGTTTATTTTTACCGTGCCTTGAGGTTGGTTTTCTAAAGTTTGAATCAGGTTTTCAGCATTGCTGATGTCTTCAAGAATTCGCTTACATTCTCGATAATAAAGTTGACCTGAATCGGTTAAAGACTGCTTACGCGTGGTGCGATGAATCAGTAGAGAGTTGAGGCTCGATTCAAGATGATGGACATGTTTACTGATCATGGTCGCCGACAAGTTGAAGTGGTTTGCGGCGCTGCGAAAGCTGCCTTGCTCGACCACGTAAACGAAGACCTTCATGCTGGTTAACTTATCCATTGAACACTCTTGGTTGATAAACAATAAACAAAAGGTGAGTTTATCAATTATTAGGGGTTAATTATATTAATGGTAAACCGATAATTAACTAAAATAAGAGCGTGAAATGCCTCAAACGAATGAAACCATCTTTGTTACTACAGAACTTAAGATTAAAACCAACATTGATCTTGAGGCTGCGATTGAAGCCATCGAACAGTTTTGCCTAGATATGCAGAGTGAGCCGGGCTGCTTACAAGCGATTGCAACCTATGATCAAAACCAAAGCGATCGTGTGATCTTGCTAGAGCAATACGTTAACCGTGAAGCGATCAATCAGCACTTTGGAATGCCTCATACTCAAGCGTTTATTGAGCGTGATATAACGGAATTAGTACAAGCATTTGAAACGCAACGTGGACCTATCAAAACACAAGACCAGGAGATCTAAGTCATGAAATGGGGAATCCTAGGAACTAGCTTTATCTCAGGCGTAATGGCGGATGCGATTAAAGGCGATGCACAAAGCGAGCTGTATGCCGTCGCAGGGCGCACAGAGAAAACACTGAACGAGTTTGCAGCCCAATACCAACCAACACGAACCTTCAACAACTATGAAGCCCTGATTGAAGACGAGTCAGTCGACATTATCTACATCGCTCTACCAAATCACGTTCACCACGAATACGTGATTAAAGCGGCTCAAAAAGGCAAAGCGATCCTGTGTGAAAAATCGTTATCGGTTGATATGGAAAAAACCGAGCAAGCTCTACAAGCGGTGAAAGCATCTGGCGTGTTCTTCGCAGAAGGTTTGATGTATCTAAATCACCCGCTTATCGCTAAGCTTCATCAAGAGTTGGCAACTGTTGAGATTGGTGAGGTGCGCTCAATTCAGGGTTCATACGTTGCGGCAATTGACCAGTTCGTGAACCCTGCGAGCAAAGGCGCGTTGTACAACCTAGGTTGTTATCCGATGTCACTGATTCATTCTGTTGCGCAGCAGCAATTTGGTGAGAGCGTGTTCGATGATCTGCAGATCTCAGCAATCGGTCGACGAGGCCAAGATGGCAATATCTGTGAATCATCGGCAATGATGCGCTTCAACGACCACTTCACTGCTCAAATCCATACTGCAGAGGACCACGGCTTAAAGCATGGTTTTACGATTCTAGGTAGTAAAGGCTGTATCACTCTCGACACAAATCCATGGCTACCGACTGCAGAAAACACGTTTACCGTAGAGATCTATGAGACGTCGACACGTGAAGTGAAAGTCGAAGCGCAAGGCGATGGCTTCCATTATCAAGTGCGTAATGTTCGCCAAGCAGTTAAGCGAGGTGACACACAACTTGCAGCGCCCATGGCGACTCATCAAGACTCTCGCGTAATCATGAAGTTACTGACGGATTGGGAACAATCGGCGAGCTAAGATCTTCGTAAATTCTATATTCGCTTCATGTTTGATTGCCTCACCAGTGATCAAGCATGAGACGTTTCCTCTAAATCTTCTAGCCAATTCTCTCCCACAAATACTTTGCATTTGAAACAGCCACAGTGTCCAATGTCGGTTAAGACATATTGACCGAAAAACCTTATTTTTTAAGGTGTTAAATAGGAAGTTTGCTTCATGCGTAAATCAGATAAGAAGATCGAGAATCAAATCAGAGACGTGTTAACGGACGTGTGTGAAGATACGTTGAAAAGCTACGATGGTTTTCTTTGGGTGACTCATACGGTCAATTTCTCTTCATTCCCGCAAAGTTTGAAAATCATCTGCGTATTCGATACCAATCAGGATAGAACGAACTTCTTAGAGGGTGGAGGTCAGCAGGAGGTCTCTGTTGCTACCCAAAAGGCGTTCAGTCAGGTTGGGATTACATTGAAGAATATCGATAAGCACGTCAGTTACGATACACAAGAGAATTGCGACCGTGACCATCAGGGGAAGTGGAACCATAGACTTTAAGAAGCTTTCGTAAGAGTCCTTATTGGTTCGTTAACTAAAGAACGAAAGCCTACGCGAGGTAGGCTTTGTTACTGAATTTTGTTTTGTTATTTAATTGCGGTGCAGAAGCTAACGTCTGAATGCTGAGTTTGTTGATCGTAGCTGTGGTAAAGCTCAAAGCAAGGTCGGTCTTCGGTTTCGATGCCGGACTCTATGACCTTACTCATCAGGTCGTCCCACGCTTTAGCGTATTGGCTTAGCTCGGTGATGGTTTGGCGCATTACTGCATATTGTCCGCCGGGAAAATCTTTCAATTCGATTCCATTTGGTACTTCAGTGTCGTCTGAAACCATCAAGCAGATGTCAGTACGGCATTTATCGTTCGGTGTGATTTCTGGATTGTCATGATAGATAAAGATGCAGCTGTTACCTGCCAATCCTTTCATTTCGGCCCATTGATAAAGACGACCACTTGGTTCTTCATAACCCTGTCCGTAGGGGCCTGTTACTCGTACATACGCTAGTTTTGACGGTTCGAATTGTTGCGTTTTCATTGTCCTACTCCATGTTGTTGGTTCGGAGTCAGTATATGAATTGCTGGCGGTTGCTGCGTTTCCATTCTTGCGCAACGTGTGTCCAATCTTGCTATTTCGCGTCAACTCAGAAAACGCTTGGTAATCTTCACAATCACGAAATGCCGTAGGAGTTACTCCAAAGTGCTGTTTGAATGCTTTGGCCAAGCTTTGTGAGGACGAGAAACCATATTCCAGTGCGATATTCAGGACTGGTTGCTTGGATTTGAAAAGATCATCAGCTGCGGATTCAAGCCTCAGTCGCCTGATGAAATCAGCAAGCGTCTCGCCTTGAACGGCTTTAAAAGTGCGATGAAAATGGTAGGGTGAAAAGTTGGCTAACGCCGCGACTTCGATTAGGTTGAGTGGCTCGTTAAAGTGTTTCTCTAAATAGCGGACAACCGGAATCAGCCGCTTATGATAGTCAACGTACATTGCTTTATTTACCACTCTCTATCGTCATTGTTCCTATATAGCTTCCGAGACTAACCTATCCCAATTGAGTTTCAATAGAGTGGCATTGAAACTGAGATTAGATGCATTAAATCCAATTCCCGCGTTCCGTTTTCCGTCGACCAACAAGATTAACCTCTCCCAAACTGAGTTGCTTTTTTGGCTATAGTGCATTCACTGTTCGTTCGACTTAATTCTCATAATGAGAAAAAGTGAAGCAGAGAATCGTGACACTCGAATACTTGGCTTGTCAGCAAAATTAAGATTATAAGTGTTTAGCTTTCTTTCTAACGTACTGACTTAAATCGGGTGTTCAAAGTCGTTTTTGGATAGCGAGTTAACAAGACACCTTGACGCTTGATCAATGCACATTTCTAACCGATACTTTTTTCGTATTTTGATTCCTAAATTGACACGTAAGTTGGCTGACTTTTCGTCTCGTATTTCGAGTAACGGCTGTATCGATTAGGACAATTTAATAATGAAAACCTACATTTTATGGTTACTAGCTCTCACTCCTTCATACCTAACCGCTAGTTACTCTTTTGCTGCGGGCACTGCGATTGTTTTACCTGGATTACATCAGCAGGCTGTTGATTTAGACAACTCTCCAATGTCTGAACGTGAAATTATTGATTGGGAAATTACCAATAACGACATCGTGTTTGGCTCTTATGCAGACAAATCTGACAATGAACGAATTACTGCGATTGGTTACATGTACAACCAAAAGTTGGAACTCAACTCTGGTTGGCTAGAAGACGATCTTCGTAATAACGCAGCGCTAAATGGCGTTAATTTTGAAGATTTCTTCCTGCACTTCTCTGAAGATACTGTGATTGCTGAAGTCGACAAAACTCACGGTGAAAACACTCTCCTAAATCGCAAGCCCATGATCGTCGGTTATACCGCAAGTGAAGACCATGCGGGCTTTTGGCTCTATCAACAACCGCCTTGGGATGCAGATGTGTTTGAGAATTTCGAACAAGGCGGTGCGCTTTATATGTATCACGCCGAGCAGTTCGATAGGTTGACGCTGAAGTTCTCTCAGTTTGCCTCGGGTGGTCAGTTTTGGCTTGAGTATCCAACTGAAGTTGATGCCCATGGGCAGGTTTCACAATGGTCTGTGTTGGATTTAAAGAAAGACAAAACCCTCAACATGACTAAGAACCAATCTGTGCTATGGAATCTTCCATCTAATTGGGTTAGGGCAACCACATACGATGGTAGCGGCGCCAGCTATGGCAGCGGTCAGTATTTTGGCTCGACTTTTGTGCGCGATGGCGGTCGTTTGTATGTGGTGAGAATCCGTTGGCAAGGTGATAACGCCGATGACAGGCCGCACCTTAAAGATGTGAAGTTGAGAAACAGTTTTCCGGTGGTGAAGGTAACCAATGCACCGGAAGTCACACCAGATGGCAGTGCTATCGGCCAGTGGCGTAAGATCCGCGGTTTTGATGTCTCGGCCGATCATAATAAAGACAATTACTTGTCACAAAGTGAATATAAAAATCGCACCAATAAAAAAGCCACCGCTCGATTTCGTTGGGAGTCTCGTGTGGTGCCATTCGGGCGAATGTGGAGTCAGAACTCTTCATGGGCACTGACTAACGTCGCTAATCCTGACTACTTATCGGCGGTTCACGCTTACTATCAGCAAAGCTGGGCTGAGCAGGGGCTAAATGGCGCTTACAATGATGACACCAACAAGTTGCTTGGCGAAAACCAGTTCTATGTTCATTCGGGCGGTACTGTTCAAGAGCTTGGGTTGATTGCTGGTTCGCCAGAAGCGGATCAGCTCTATAAAACACAATTTGCTCACTTTCTAAAAAGCCTCTCTTCACTCAATAGTGATGCTCTCATTGCTTTGAATATTGGAACGGCCAATTTGTTTGGTCGTAATGGTCAATCTCATCTTGTTGAGGCTGGTTCCTTGTACCTCAGAGAGCATTATTTGTTCCCGTCTACAGGCTTTAGTGGCTATTCAGGTATCTCTAAATCTTGGGATAACTCCGCATTGGCGTATGCCGATCAAAGTGTGATTTTCCAAGCGACGACTCGTTTTGGTAGGGTTCAGTTCTTTGGAAGCAGTGAACAGAACTGGAAACAGGACCAATATTCAGCGTTGGCTATTTACTATCTTAATCATCACGCGCAACACAGCTATTTTAATCAATGGAACAATAGCTATGTCTATGGGAGTGACAACACCACTCAAGACAATTTCTGGAAGAGTGGTGTGCCCAAAAACGTCGCCTATCAACCCAGTTCGTTATTGGCTGTCGATTTAGGTGAGCCTAACGCACGAATACCTGACGGCTTTAATGCCATTCCTTTGATGATGTCGACCAGTACACCAGAGCCTGCGGATTACACTATCGTCGGTGACTCGTCGATGAATGAAGTCGTGCACGCCGATCTACCCAATGGACTGACTCACCTCTCTCCCACACACACCTATTTCTTGTATCAGTCTGCACGTTCAGTCGTGGCTGGTGGCCCTGAGGATATGGTATTGGCAAGAGAGTTTAGCAATGGACGAGTGCTATATCGCACTGATTTCCACGGTAAGAATATGAGCTTTTATGAAACGCCAAAGCTGACGATCACACTGGATGTGCCAATGAAGCCCGTCGATGGAAATGGCAACATCGGTGAGTATGTGACTGAGATTCAAATTGGCGGTTATGAAGGGCTGTTCTTACTCTATTAGAGAGTATTAGAGCTAGGGTGAATACGAATTAGCGTTATTTTGAACTCACGCTAATTCGAACTTAAGTTCGTGAAATCAGCTTGTTGCTTTTACACTGTTTGAACTCTTTGGCGATCCAAGATTGTTCGTTTAAACCGTTGTCGATCAATGCAAATAAATAACCATCGACTTTGCTTGAGGCTGCCGGATATTCTTGAAAAACATGCTTTGGATAACCGGGGTAATCGGTCTCATATTTTTTGTCTAGTTGCTTGCCAAGTTTACGCCATTTGACGAACAACTCGGAAGAGGATGTCTCAACTTGGTATTGACCTAAAATGCGTTGGTGATGAGTTAATGCCACCTTAGCGCAGTGGTTGGTTTGCACTACTTTTTGTATCAACTTAACCTGCGTGTCCGTCATGGTTTTCGCAAGCGCATTTTCTTGTCTGATACGTTCCATTCGCTTATTAAATGTTTCGGCCTGTGAAGGAAGCACAAAAGTAAGTGGTAAAGCCAATGGCAAAAGGTACTTGTAGAACATAACCAGACTCGTTGAAGGGATTTGTGACCATTATGCCGTCTGATGACAATATTATTAATGAATATAAACGCTTAATTGTAAGAATTATTTTTGTCGAGTGGATAAGGGAATGTTTCGGATCGGGTAATCAAGTCTGGAACGCTTGATATCAAGTCTCTAGATACGTGATTACAAATGTTGAATATCAATGGAGTGATAGGGAAAGCCGATCGCTTTTGCCGCGTTCAACAACGCTTGTTGAGTCTTAAACACTCTGGGTTGCATCTTTCTGTCGGACTCGAGAAAACTGTTCACGCCCCATTTGTTACTCTTCACCATTAAGTAATAACCATTGGCTCCTGGTGAAACGACACCAATTGCGGCTTTAAGGTCGCCACGACTAAAGTGGTTTTTGAACTCACGCAATACCATATCAATATCCTTATTCGATGATTAAAAAAGGGAGCGAATCGCTCCCTAAATAATGTTGATCTTAATGATTACAAGAATGCGCGGTATGGCAGTTCTGGGTCATTTTTAAAGATATCTGCAAAACCACGGAAGTGTTGGTAGTGCATGCGACCTTTATCTGTAGGGTAAGTGTATCGGCCACCGACTTGCCAGAAGAAAGGAGCGAAGCCGTATTGCAGACGTTCTTTCTTCATGTTCCACAGCATTTCAATTTCACGTGGGTCATTTTGGAAGTTAGCCCAGATATCGTGGTGGAAAGGAACCACGACTTCACAATCCAAAGATTCAGCGGCACGTAAAATGTCTGAAGATGTCATTTTGTCAGTCACGCCACGTGGGTTCTCACCGTAAGAAAGCAGTGCAACGTCGATCTTGTGGTCATTACCGTGCTTAGCGTAGTAGTTTGAGTAATGAGAATCACCAGAGTGATAAACTGAACCGCCTGTCGTTTCTACTAGGTAGTTCACTGCACGATCGTCCATGCCACCTAAGATATCAGTGTCTAAAGAAGAAGTGCCTTCAGGAAGTGTTACAAGTGCAGTACGGTCGAATGCATCAAGAACCTTAATATTGACGTCTTTGATCTTAATCTCGTCGCCAACTTTCGCGATAACACAACGATCTTCTGGCACACCCCATTTCATCCATAAATCAACACACGCTTTAGGACCAATGAATTTAACGTGCTCGCCACAGTTTTGTAGAACGGCTGCAGCAACGTTGATGTCAATGTGGTCGCCGTGATCATGAGATGCCATAACCGCATCGATCTCTTTAATAGCGAAAGGGTCCAATGGGAAGATTGCAGTACGTAGGTTTGGCTGAAGTGCTTCAACACCGCCCATACGCATCATTTGGTGCTGGTTTTTCATTTTTTGAACAGCTTGTGTTTTTTTACCAGTACCACACCAGAAGTCCATTGATAGGTTTGCACCACCTTCTGATTTTAGCCAAATGCCTGTACAGCCAAGCCACCACATAGAAAATGTATTCGGTTGCACGACAGTTTGCTCGATCTCTTCATTTAACCATGTGCCCCACTCAGGGAATGTATTTAGGATCCAAGACTCGCGAGTGATTTCGTTTACGTTGCTCATGATAATACCTTTTATTTCAATAATTTGATTAATTTTGGATGTAGGGAGCCGAGCGCCTTAATTTGGACTAAGGCACTGAGCTGAATTTATTATTATTTGTGGGCTAGTTTGCCCTGCGATTTAAACTAGGATGACTTGCGTCCCCTGAGCTTCAATCAGTTTTACGACTTCTGGATTAGCGTCTTTGCCCGTGATAACAATGTCTATTTGCTTGGTGTTGCAAAATAGCATTCCTGTACGTTGTCCAACCTTTGAACTGTCGACCACAACAACAAGCTTATCGACCTGCTCTAGCATTTGTTGTTCGGCCACCGCCGTTAACATATCTGCTTTATAGAGCCCAGCATCTGTTAAGCCTTTACCCGAGGTAAACATCCAGTTTCCGGCATAACCACCTAATGAATTAGGTGCTGGGTTTAAAAAGATGTTCTGTGCTTTGTTGTATTGACCGCCAATGATGATGACATCGTCATGATCTTCGTTGATCAAGTAGCTTGCGAGTGGGAAGTAGTTCGTTACGATCTGTACATCTTCCCCACATAACTGTTGTCCAAGTAGGAACGCAGTAGAACCACAGTTGATCACAACGGTATCTCCAGCCTCGCAAAGTCCGGCTGCTGCTTGCGCAATCTCAGCTTTCTCTTCATAGAACTCAGTGCTGTTGATATTGAGTGGTGACCACTTTCTCTTCTGATTCTCTACTCGTTCAGCGCCATTTCGAACTTTTCTAAGTCGGCCAACTTCATCTAATTTAGCGATGTCACGTCTTGCAGTAGCAGGTGAAACACTAAATTTATCAATAATATGTGAGACGTTTATTGTCTGCATATCTTCTAATAGCGACACAATGCCGTTATGTCTTTGTACTTCATTCATATTTATCACTCTTTATGTCGTTGTGACAATTTGATGATTACTTTTGATTACCTTTGATTTGTTTTGATTCTAATAATCACCATCATGATTGTCAAACTACATTACTATAAAAACTAGATCTTAATCACAATGATTTATAAGTAATTGATTTTATTTATCTTGTTGTTTTTTGGTGTGATCCGAAGCTCAATTAGGCACATTCTGGGTGTGGTTAATTGATATAAATCAAAGTAATCACAAGTGAGCATTGAATGATTACTTTTGATTGTTAAAGTCTAGTTCGTGAGCAAAACTAGACATCATCACATCCTACATACCATTAAAATTAAAAATTAATCAGGGGTAAAGATATGGAATTCTTATATGATATTTTCTATATTTTTTACAGTCAGGTAATGACCAAAGCACCGTTGCTACTCGGTCTTGTTACTTGTCTGGGTTACATTCTACTCAAGCGTGACGCAACAACTATTATCTCCGGCTCTATTAAAACCATCGTTGGTTTCATGATAGTGCAGGTAGGTGCAGGAACATTGGTAGCGGGTTTTAAACCGGTTATCGAGAAAATGAGTGAAATACATGGATTGACAGGGTCGGTGATTGACCCGTACACATCCATGATGTCCACCATGGAAACTATGGGCGACAACTACTCTTGGGTTGGTTATGCCGTATTAATGGCACTTGGGCTCAACATTCTACTGGTTGCCTTCCGCCGTATTACTGGTATCAGAACCATCATGCTGACGGGACATATCATGTTCCAGCAAGCTGGCCTCATTGCTGTTTTCTACTTCGTGCTTGGCGCAGGTATGTGGGAAACCATCATCTATTCTGCAATATTGATGGCGTTGTACTGGGGTATCTCGTCAAACATCATGTTCAAGCCCACTCAAGAAGTGACTGGCGGAGCGGGTTTCTCTATAGGTCACCAACAACAGTTTGCGTCATGGATAGCAACCAAGGTTGCTCCTAAGCTTGGCGACAAGAATGACAGCGTTGACCACATCAAACTGCCTAAATGGTTACACATTTTCCACGATAGCATTGCCGCGACAACGCTTGTAATGACGGCTTTCTTTGGCATCATTCTTCTTTCGTTTGGTCTTGATAACCTTCAAGACATGGCAGGTAAAACACACTGGTTTATCTACATTTTCGAAACTGGTTTGAAATTCGCAGTAGCGATTCAAGTTATCGTCACCGGCGTTCGTATGTTCGTAGCGGAATTGTCCGAGGCCTTTAACGGTATTTCTCAACGTCTTATTCCTAACGCTGTGTTAGCAATCGATTGTGCGGCTATTTACGCCTACTCTCCAAACGCAATGGTGTTCGGCTTCATGTGGGGGGCGGTTGGTCAATTCACCGCTGTTCTTGCAATGTTAGCGTTTGACGCACCAATCATGATCATTCCTGGCTTTATTCCAATGTTCTTCTCGAATGCAACCATCGGCGTGTTTGCTAACCACTTTGGTGGCTGGAAAGCGGTAATGAAGATTTGTTTCGTGATGGGCATCATCGAAGTGGTTGGTTCTGCTTGGGCAATCCACATCTTTGCTCAATCTGGTACTGAGTTTAACGGCTGGATGGGTATGGCTGACTGGGCTCTGGTCTTCCCACCTATCATGCAAGGTATTTCAAGCTCTAGCATGTTCTTCTTTGTGATTTTGGCTCTGGCTGGTGTCTACATGTTCTTCGCTTCTAAGCAACTACGAGCTGAAGAAGACGCAGAAGCTGCCGCTGAAACAATGACCGCAGTAACACCTGAGGGCATTGAGGTTGAAGTCGCGGTTCCACAACAATCGACAGCAACTGCTCAAGCTCCTTCAGCTTCTGCAACGGCAGCTTCTACAACATCCGAAACTCGAGTCTCACCAGCAGCTGATCAGAAACCAGTCCGTGTCTTAGTGTGCTGTGGTTCAGGGCAAGGCTCTTCAATGATGTGCTCTAAGAAAATCAAAGAGTACTTAGACAAGAAAGGCATCCCAAGCTCGACCTTTAACAGCGCTATCACCGATTACAAATCGCACCTTGGTTCATTCGACATCATCGTTACTTCGGTTGCGCTTGCAGCGAAGATCACGGGTCTGCCGGAAGGTAAGCAACAGTTAGCGGTTAAGAACATGATTATGGTGAAAACTTTCGGCGACGAGCTTGTTTCCATCATCGAGAACAACTTCCACAAATAATGATAAACGGCTCAGTGGTATCGCACTGCTGAGCCAATAAAAACAATTATATAAGTGAGCAATAACATGAACTTAAAAGAATCTCTTATCAAGAATAACTCTATCCTACTGAACGCAAAAGCCACTGACTGGAAAGCGGCGATCAAGCTAGGTACTGACGCATTGGTTAAAGCCGGTGTTACTGAAGAGCGTTACTACGACGCGATTACCAAAGCGATTGGTGAAGAAGGCCCTTACATCTGTATTCACGATGCGTTCGCTCTGCCTCATTGCCGCCCTGAAGATGGTGTGATTCGCACCGGGTTCGCGTTAACCGTGCTGGAAACCCCGATTACTTTTGAAGGTGTTGATGAGCCTGTTGATGTACTGATCACGCTAGCGGGTAAAGATTCAGAAGAACACATCGAAGGTACCATGCAAGTGGCGAACTTAATTGAATTCGATGAAGACTTCTCAAAACTTCGCGCATGCAAAAGCCCAGAAGAAGTGGCGCGTTTAATTGATGCTGCGTTACTGCAAGCGGAAGCAGCGTAAGGAGACAACTATGTCTAAATATAGCCAACTGAAACAACGCGTCTTAGAAGCCAATTTGCAGCTTCCGAAGTATGGTTTGGTGACATTCACTTGGGGCAATGTCTCTGAGTTTGACCGTACTAATGGCGTGATAGCGATTAAGCCATCGGGTGTCGAATACTGCGATATGACAGCTGAAGATATGGTGGTCGTCGATCTAGAAGGCAACATTGTTGAAGGGAAACTTAATCCTTCAAGTGATACCGCAACTCATTTAGAGCTTTACAAAGCTTTCCCTGAGGTCAGTGGCATTGTTCACACACATTCACGCAGTGCCACTATTTGGGCGCAAGCCGGCATCGATATTCCAGCCTTGGGCACCACTCATGCTGACTATTTCTACGGTGACATCCCATGTACACGTCGATTGTCTCACTCTGAAATTGCTGAAGAGTACGAGAAAAATACTGGTTTGGTGATCATTGAAGAGTTCAAGCAGCGTCGAATCGATCCAATGGCCGTTCCCAGCGTTATTGTTGCAGGACATGCGCCTTTCTCTTGGGGCAAAGATGCCAACGATGCGGTTCACAACGCGGTGGTATTAGAAGAAGTTTCTGCAATGGCGTTGGCAACGCGCACCTTGAATAGCGGCATCAAAATTCAGCCAGAACTATCCGACAAACACTACTTACGTAAGCACGGTGAAAATGCTTATTACGGCCAACAGTAAATCTGCTTTTCGTTTAAGTAGGCTGTTTAAGTAAGCCGTTTAACGAGCTTCGGCTCTAAGTAGTTTCAATATTGATTAGGCCCGACTTCAGGGAATAAGTGAGAGGACTCTATGTATAAAGTGCTGGCGTTAGATCTCGATGGAACCGTGTTAAAGGATGATCACACGATTCATCCAGAACTGAAAAAGGCGATCCAAGAAGCCAAACAAAGTTGTCATGTCGTGATTGTGACTGGTCGACACCACACAGCAGCACGACCTTATTACTACGAATTGGGGTTAGATACGCCAATCATCTGCTGTAACGGCACTTATGTTTACGACTATCAGACTGAAACGGTACTGACTCAAAACGCGATAGATAAAGACAAAGCGCTGACCTTCATCGATATGGCAGATGAGTTTCAGCTCAAAATGGTCATGTACATCACGCATGCCATGACGTACTCACACTACAACCCATTTGCCTACATGTTGGCATTGGAAAGTTGGGCAGAAACGGCACCAGAGCAACATCGCCCTCAAATTTACCAAGTGGAATCATTCATTGAAACGGCTCAGCAAGCCGAACACGTTTGGAAGTTTGTGGTGGAAGGTAGCCAAGACTCAGTAGACCGTTTAATGAAACACCCATGGATAGAAGAGAACTTCAACGGTGAGCGTTCTTGGTCAAATCGAATCGACTTTGCTGCAAAAGGTAACAGTAAGGGCCTACGCCTTGCTGAATACATCGCAGAACTCGGTTATCAAGCCGATGACGTCATTGCCGTCGGTGACAACCATAACGATATATCCATGCTCAAGTACGCCGGATTAGGTGTAGCGATGCTCAATGCTGATGACATCGTCAAGTCACACGTCCAACGTGTGTGTTCAACAGATAACAACCATGATGGCTTAGCCCGTCTAATACGTGAACAAATTAAAGGATAACAACATGACTAAACCAATGATTCAGATCGCCCTAGACCAAACAAACCTTCCTGCTGCCATTGAAGTGGCAAACAACGTTGAAAGCTTTGTTGATGTGATTGAAGTGGGCACTATTTTGGCGTTTGCAGAAGGGATGACGGCGGTTTCTACGCTTCGTAAGAATCACCCAGACCATATCCTTGTGTGCGACATGAAAACAACAGATGGTGGCGCTATTTTGGCTCGTATGGCATTCGAAGCGGGCGCTGATTGGATTACCGTTTCTGCTGCTGCACACATCGCAACCATTAGTGCATGTAAGAAAGTCGCTGATGAATTTAACGGTGAAATCCAAATCGAAATTTATGGTAACTGGACAATGGATGACGCTCAATCTTGGGTCGACCTAGGTATTTCACAAGCGATTTACCACCGTTCTCGTGACGCTGAATTAGCCGGTGTGGGCTGGACTGAAGAAGATCTAGTGAAGATGCGTGCATTGTCTGAAATGGGCATCGAGCTTTCTATCACAGGTGGCATCGTGCCTGAAGACCTTTACCTATTTGAAGGCATTAAAGCGAAAACCTTTATCGCAGGCCGCGCACTTGCAGGCGACAAAGGTAAAGAGACAGCAGAAGCGCTAAAAGCTCAGATCGATCGCTACTGGAACTAGGAGGCGTTATGTATCAAAACCTGTTACGCCACCGTGTAGGGCTTTATGAAAAGGCCCTACCTAACGAACTCAGCTGGGAAGATAAACTTAAGCAGACCAAAGAACTCGGCTTTGATTTTCTTGAGATATCGGTAGACGAATCAGACGAGCGTCGCAGCCGACTAGATTGGAATGACGAAGAAGTTTATACCTTGCGTCGTCTTTGTGAAAAGCACGGCGTACCGCTGCAATCCATGTGTTTAAGCGCGCATCGTAAGTTCCCATTTGGATCTGCAGACCCTGCGATTCGAGAACAAGCGGTTATCCATATGGAAAAAGCTATCTCACTCGCTTACAAATTGGGTATTCGTACCATCCAATTGGCTGGGTATGACGTTTACTACGAGCCCGCCGATAAAGTGACTCACCAGAGGTTCATTGAAGGCATGAAGCTTTCAGCGCAGTTGGCGGAAAGATCTGGGGTAATGCTTGCTGTGGAAATCATGGATACCGATTACTTGAATTCTTTGAGTAAGTTCGAAGTGCTGAGTCGCGAAGTTAATTCACCGTATTTCACGGCGTATCCGGATGTGGGCAATATCTCTGGTTGGAATTACGACATAGTGACTGAGCTAAAACTGAGTAAGCCTCATATTACTCAGATCCACCTCAAAGACACTTATAAAGTGACTGACGAGTACAAAGGGCAGTTTCGAGACTTAGTGATTGGTGATGGCGAAGTTGACTTCAATGCAATTTTTGAAACGTTGAAAGAGACTGAGTGCGTTGTACCACTCGTGATCGAGATGTGGGCTCAAGATGAACGCTGGAAAGAGAATATACTGACGGCACAAAAACGTTTGAATGAAGTTTGTGTTCAAACGGGTGTTCCGAGATTGTTTGACCACTAACTCTACCTAGAATTATTAACCAGTTTCTCTTTGCGTTCTCCATGCTCCTAACGAAAAGAGAAAATGCAGCATATTGCCCCCAATATGCTGCATTTTTATATCAACTCGGCACTTTAAGCTATTTAAAGCAGCAGAAGTTATGTCAATTTCGCAATAGCTACAGTGTTTAAACAGCGATCGTCACATGATCACGGCCCACTCCAGCCATCTGAATCAGGTAGTCCGTGTGGTACTTCTTCTTGATGACGATTTGGCTACCGATTTCAGCAACAATCTTTACCACTTCCAACGCATCAGAAGGATGCAATGAAGAGTCTTTTGAAATTTCGATATTAACGCCTAAATTTGCCAATTTGATGATGTCGCTAGAATGCATGGTCGTGTCCAAGGTATTTGATTTTCTTGGACTATATCATCTTCAATTTATGCAACTCTACTTGGTTTAAGTAAAAATGGGTGAGATGTGCTCAAAATATGATTTCAATAGTAAAACAACGGTTTTTATTGCATCAATTCGTTTAATTGTCGGATTGTTGAATAAGATCATATTAAGACGATCATGAATAGGTTTTATGTATGGTGATTAGTAGTATGAGTCTCAAAACAATATGAGAGATTGACGATGCCAAAGTTAGATAAATATAAAGGAATTATTTTTGATCTCGATGGGACTCTGGTCAATTCTATGGTGGCACATGCTCATGCGTGGAAAAAAACTTGTCAGAAGTTTGGTATTCCCTACGATAAAGAATGGCTCGATCAACTGGGTGGTATGCCATCGCGAAAAGTGACTCTAGAGATCCTCAAACGTTACGACCTAACACTTGATGCTCAGCAGGTTACTTCGGACAAAATCGCCAACTTTGAGGCTATTGAGCATAAAGGTGATGTTATCCCTGAAACCTATGCACTCTTGCAGCAACAATATCAGTTGAAAAAGATAGGCATTGGTACTGGCGCTCAAGCAAAACATGCGAGAGCAATTCTAAAGACCACCGATATTCCATCGATGATACGCACAATTGTTACTTCTGATGACGTAGATAATCATAAGCCAAATCCAGATACGTTTTTGAAAGTGGCTAGACAGTTAGAGCTAGACCCTGATGATTGCGTGGTGTTTGAAGACACCGTGATCGGCCAACAAGCGGCAACATCAGCAGGGATGGACTGTTACATGGTTGAAAACGGGCATATAACTAAGTTTGTTCCAGCGAATGATTTGGAATTTTAAAGCGTCCCTGAACTCGAAAACTAACCTGAATTCTAAAACTAAACTGCGTTCAATCCGATAGAGCATTAATGAATCAGGTCGAAATGTTTGTTTAGACGTTGACGGTGGTGTGAAAGTTAACAACATAAAAGAGATTGCTGAAGCGGGTGCTGATCTGTTTGCAGCTAGCTCTACTATTTTTGATAGTGAAGATTTTCAGCAAGCTATCGACTTAATGCGAGCGGAGTTGGCTCAATTGAATTAAGTTGTGCATCGACTGCTGTATACAGGCTCGAAGTATTCTGTAGATCAGGCTTCGAGCTTTTTTGTATCTAATCACTGTTGATTTAGTGGGAAAATGTATAGAAGAACAGTCGAGTTTTATCGTGTTCTCTCGTTGCTCTGTGCTTGAATTTGGCATGAGGTTTGTGTAATAAAACTACAGTTAATATTGACTTTGGTCACACAACGGCGCAAAATTGACCACAGATCACATAACGACGAGAATACAATATGAACGCTACAGTAATCACAAATGAAAACAATGCATCGCTAGCAAAACCTTCATTAATGAATGAAGTTCTATTTTTTGCTAAGTCTACCGTTATCATGGGTGCAATTATCCTACTTGTTGCTTCTGCTTGGGTTTGATTTCTTAAATAACCCGTGTTTAGTGTGATCAGTGGTGGTTATTAGCCACTCACTGATTCAAACTAACGTGAGAAGCACCAAATTAATTTCCTTATCTTTCTCCACTTCACTTTCTTCAATTTATTTACTTTCTAGGCCAAACAGGCCGGCTTTTAGTCATCGACTTAGTTACTGAATCAAGCGATTTACTAAACCAAGCTACTTATCTAAATCAATAGTTTAAACACGATGCTTTAAACTAGACCAGTACAAAACTATCATCGCTATATACGCCATTGTGGGCGCAACATAACTTGTGCTCAGTGAAAGCTCATCAATCAAACTCGCTTGTACGAATGGCAAAACAACACCCCCAATTGAACACATAATTAATATTGCAGCCCCTTGTGAGCTTTGTTTACCTGACGCATGCAGCGCTTGTGCGTAAATGATGGGGTAGAGCGTAGAATTACATAAGCCTACGACAAGCATCAGATAGCCGACCCAGAGGTGATTTTGATACATCGCGATGACACTAATGAAAGCGGCAACCGCGCAAGACAGTGAGAAAAGGTAGTGTTTGTTGACTACGTTTCCAAATTTGGCGAATAACAGTCGCCCCACAAACATCAATACCTAATAAAGAGCGATGATCTGTGTTGCGGATACTAATCCAAGGTCGCCATATTGCTGGTCGGCAAGATACGCAATAGTAAAAGTACCAAAACTCACTTCTACACCGATGTACATCAACAGCACCAATGCTAACTTCATGAACTGCCGATTTTTGCTCAAAATAACTAAACCTTGCCAAAAGCCAGTCATCTGTTTTGGCTTAATATCGGGAAGGGTTATCTTGCCAAAAAATACCAGTAAGCCTAGAAAGAACAGGGCGATAAATAAGAACAAAAACGAGACTTGATGAGCGGTGTTATTAACATTAAAGCTGGCTGCTACGAGAATGACGGCGGTAAGCACCAATGGACCAAGTACAGTCCCTATGGAGTTAGATGCCGTTGCCACACTTTGGCGTATCACGCTCTTATCTGGTGTAGAGAGCAGCGATACATAAGGTGAACTCACCACTTGAATTGCCGACACACCCGATGCCATCAATAAGATACCAATGAGTGTTGGAACTAGCTCTTCTCCTCGCACTAAATATGCCATGGCTAGACAGCCCAGAAGGCACCATATCAAGCAGAACTTCAACGTAGTCCTATAGCCAATTTTCGCCATAACAAATGACGTTGGAAGCGATACCGTGATTCTGGTGATAAAAAAGGCCATGGGAAATAACATCGCCATTTTGTAGTCGAGAGAGAAGGCTTCTTTGTAATGTGGTATTAGCGAGTTACTTGAAACAGTAATTAAACCCCAGATAAAAAATATCAGCGACAGTAAGACGAGTGGGGCATCTTTTAAGGGGAATACTCTCATAGTGATTCCTTATCGATAGCGATAAAAAAAGCAGAAGGTGATCTTCTGCTTTTCGATTCAGATTTTACGGTGTATTACCTTTTTGAACCGTTAATCACGCACAAAGTTAATGTGATGAACATGAATATTGTATTTCTCAATAATCACTTGGGTCGCATGCATACTTTTGATTCGTTGTTCAGAATCTAAAGCCGCTGCCATTGCTGACTCGTTCTCATAGCTGTGCTGCATCATTAGCAATAGGTTTTTATGGCTTTCAGCTTCAATCGCTTCAGGCTTATTCAGCGTTAACCCTTGGTTATTTGGGAATGTGCGAATGATCGGAGCGACTTCATTTTCCATGTATTGGTAGAAGTCTTGTTTTTGTTTTTCAGTTAAATCAGCTTCAAAAAAAGCGGTGCGGAAAATAGTCATGGTCGTTTCCTTACAGTTCAAAGCCAGATTGGTTTGCGATAGATTTCAATGTTGCTTTCGCTTGTTTGATATCTTCGAACCAGTTGTCATTTTGAGCCCACATTTCAATCACTAGTGGTGCGCTGTAATCAATTTCAGCAAGTGTTTTGAAAATAGCAGGGAAGTCGACTTGGCCTTCACCGATAACAAGATCTCGGAACTGACCGTTACAGGTTTCTGAAACTCGTAGTGTGTCTTTAAGATGGACTTGCACTAGGTGGTCACGGCTTAGCTTAAGCTCTGTACACACATCGTAGTTCCAACCAGAAATATTGCCGACATCTGGGTAAGCCATAAAGTAAGGCGATGGGATCTCACGTTTAAGTACTTCAAATTTGCTCAATGAATTGAGGTACGGAGTATCCATAATCTCAACACCTAGCATGATGCCTGCGCGTTCTGCCATTTTGGTGGCTTGCTGCATGCCTTCAATGAAGCGAGCGTGTGTTTCAGCCGATTGCGGCTCGTAGTACACATCGTAGCCCGCCATTTGAATACAGCGAATACCAAGCTTGTAAGCCAATGAAATCGCTTTTTCCATGATGTTCAGCGATTCAGTGCGGATAGCATCATCCATTGAGCCAAACGGGAATTTACGGTGCGCGCTCAAACACATCGACTGGAATGGCATTTGATGCTTTTCACACAGGCGGCGAAGCGCGTAAATTTCTTCGTCTGACCAATCTAAACGAGCACGTCGCTCATCGGTCTCATCGACTGAAATTTCTACAAAGTCGAAGCCAGCTTCTTTGGCGTGAATTAAACGCTCCTCCCATGTTAGGGAGGTTGGCATCGCTTTTTCGTAAATACCTAATCTGAATTTGTTTTTAGAATCAAACATTCTTTTTCCTTAAAAGAGTTGTTGTTCTATACGCGTTGTTATGTCTTGAATTCTGCCAGCGATCTCTTCGTAGCCAAGTGCTTTCATTTTTGGTGTAAGCGAAGAGACGCTCACCGCGTATACAGGAGATTTGTTCTTGTCAAAAATAGGGACAGCAACACAAGAAATACCTGCTTCGTTCTCTTCATCATCGAGCGCATAACCACGACTCTTAATTTTATCGAGAACACCAAAAAACTGAGACTTGTCGAGAATCGTGTTTTCAGTTAAAGGTTTCATTGTGCTGACATTGCGTTGCCAATAGGTCTCTCGAACGCTCTCTGAACTGAATGCGAGGTAGCATTTACCTGCTGCAGAGCAGTACATTGGAGAATGTAGCCCTACGTAAGTTCGAGTTCTAAAGACTGAATTAGCGGGTTCAAACTTGTCTTTAAAAATGATGTTGTCAGCATCAAAAGAGAGAAAGTTAACCGTTTCATTCACATTTTCGAGCAGTTCAGATAGGTATGGCTTAACCGTGCCGGTGACATCAGAGTTGATAGCAGCATGTCCAAGCTGAACCAATTTCATTGTTAAACGATACTCTTTACCTGAACACATTTGAGCAACATAACCAGAGGCTTCAAACGTTGCTAAAATACGGTGGACAGAAGACTTGTTGAAGCCAGTCCCTTCAGACACTTTTTGTAACGAAACGCCATTAGGGTAATTCCCAAGGAACTCCAGTACGGTCAGTGCTTTAGACAACGATTTAACTTGCTCACTCATATATGTGCTACCAGTGTTTACCTATTTCAGTATGGAAGTTTTCTGCTATGTCACGACCATTGGTACCAGCTAACGCTCGCCCGGCGATAAATGACTTTGCAGACAGATTCTTAAACAAATGCAGATCGTCTGGCACAATACCACCAGTAATGGATAGTTCAATTCCAATATCCGATAATTTCTGCATTTTTATCAAATCTTCTTCGGTCCAGCTCACACCTGCAAGTTCCGCATCACGTGAGCGGTGATAAATTGCTTGTTTAATACCCATGTCGACCCAAGCTTGTGCATCTTCCAGTGTCCAGTGCCCGTAGAGCTCGATTTGTACCTCGCCATCAAATTCATCCGTCACTTTTTTTGCTGAACGAATAGTTTCGATGTGCGCTGCGGCGCTGACGGTGACCCAATTAGCACCCGCGTCCATTGCTAGGCGCGTTAAAATAGCGCTAGCGTCGGTGATCTTCATGTCACAGACAATGATGTGATTTGGGTACTTTTCTCGTATGACTTTAACGCTGTCTACGCCATGAGAGAAGGCCAAAATAGTGCCGATTTCAATTACATCTAACTTATCTGAAACATGCTCAATTGAGGCGAGTGCTGTGTCGATATCAGTGGCATCCAGTGCCATTTGTAATAAGGGCTTAGACATCTATTTCATCCTCAAATTGTTTAAACAACTGCACCAGTCTTTGATAGTGCTTATATTTCTTTTGGTAAGTGTCGTAGTGTTCAGGATTCGGTTCGACACGTGACGCAGAATTAGTGATGGTTTGAGTACATTCTTTTAATGAAGCGAACTCACCTACGCCGACCATTGCCATCATTGCGGCACCTAATGAACCGGTTTCATCAACGTCTGATATTTCAACGGTCATTCCGGTAAGGTCAGCCAGCATTTGCATCCATACAGGACTCGATGCTGGGCCTCCGGTCACTTTTAGTATGTTTGCTTTTGGAAAACGCTGACGCATACGCTCTAGGTGAATGTTGTGACAGAATAAGATGCCTTCCCAAATGGCTTGAATTAGGTAGCCTTTAGTATGGTGCGATTGCAGACCATAGAAGCCTGATTTTAGGCCAAGCCCTTGGTTAGAGCCGTAAAGGAATGGCACAAAGTAGATACTGCTTGATGCCGGGTCTAATACTTCTACTAAGGCTTGGTTTTGCTGGTGGTTAAGCTCGCCATTTTCACCAAGGTAATCAGCAAACCATTCATAGTTACCCGCAGAAGTTGGGCTTGCTTCATGAATGATGTATTCGTTATCGACGGCGTAATGGCCGTAAACAAAATTGTGGTTTTCTTGCGTTACTTCCTTTGAGATCCCTGACGTTACCGCCCATGTTCCCATTACGTAATTCAAGGTGTCTTCAGAAGAGTTGATTCCAGAGCATATCGCGGTAGATACCACATCAAACAAACCGCCGAAAACAGGTGTGCCCGCTGCCAGTCCGGTTTCATTAGCAACGGCAGCAGTGATTTTTCCTGCTTGCTGTTGAGGTTTTACTATGGGTGGTAGCGCCCCCCAAATTTCTTCAATACCAAAGGTTTCCAGAAGTGCTTTGTCATACTCGCCTTTGAGAGAATTGAAAAAGTTACTTTCTGAAATATTGGTCAGTTCGGCGGCCACTTCGCCCGTTAAGCGATAACGAAGGTAGTCGTGAGACATCATCACTGCGCCGATGTTGTTGTATCGTTCGGCATCGTTTTCTTTGATCCAACGAATAATCGATACAGGGTGACCTGTCCAAAGTGTTTGCAGTGTGGTTGGGTAGATTTCTTGTGCTTTGCCCTTTTCTAACCACTCTTTAACGATAGGTAGGGAACGAGAGTCTGATGACATAATGCCGTGGCCAAGGTTTTGTCCCTCTTTATCAAGAAGGTAAACGCCTTTGCCTTGGGCTGAAATGCTCAAGCCTTTAATAGAGGTTGGTTCTACTTTTGTGACCTCTAAAAGCTGCTTAATGACATCGACAGCATTACCCCACAGTGCGTCTAGGTCGCGTTCAACCCAGCCTTGTTTTTCATTGATGACGCTCGCAGATACGCGGACAAGGCCTTGTTGCTCACCCTTTGCGTTAAACAACGCGGCTTTCATAAAAGTGCCGCCAGAATCAATTCCAATGTAGTAATTCATTATTTGGCTTCCAGTAAATCATTGTGAATTTTCACCACCAGTTTTCTAACGGGTTGGCTGTCATCATTTTTAAGATTGGTGATATGCACGATATTTGGTGTGAACAAATAAAATTGATTGCGTTTTGCATGAATGAAGTTGAGTTCAATTCCTGGGTATTCATAAAACTGAAGGTCACGTTCTTGGTTATAAGGTTGTGCGTTGCTGTGTTCGCCAGTGTCTATAGCCCATGCCATCACTTCAGAACCTTCGAGAATGATCTGCAAGTCAGAATGGTATTTATGGACTTCAGGTTGGAAGTTTCCTAGAGGCTCTTTGTCGTATTCCAATACAACAAACCATGCCTGTTTTGAATCAAAACCAGGGAGTTCGTGGCGACCTATTGCGAGTTTTTCTTGGTCGAGACTGTTTAAGTACTCAAGCACGTTTTGAATAACGACAGGGTACGACTTGCTGATCTGCGTAGGTTGAGTATTTCCGACTAACATAAAATTCTCTTTAAATATAAATAGCTTAATAAAGCCGATGCTTTAAATTAATGGGCCCTAAATAGGCTCTGTAAAAGCGTCGCTAACCCTGTCTTATCATCATTATTTTTAGGCGTGATAAGGTTGGCTGAGCTTTTTACAGTGTCGTCAGCATTCTGCATCGCGATGCCAAGCCCTGCTGCTTTAAGCATCGAAATGTCATTGTGGTTGTCACCAATTGCAACACATTGCTCTAGGCTGATACCTAGTGGTTCAATGTAGCGAGTTAATGCATTACCTTTGCTATTGCCAGCTGCTGCGAAATCGACACGATCAACCCAAGAGCGCTCGCCGTTGAAGTTCTCTTTAACGAAAGGAAGCTCGGCAAATGTGTCGACTTCACCTTCAACGACAAACTTCCACACGTACTCTGAAGTTTTCGCTTCATGATGAAAATCGTCGACCTTTTGAATGTTTGGTCGCTGGCTTTCTGGAAAGGTCTGAGACCACGTCAGTAGCGCTTCCATGTATTCAATAGGGCGTGCTCTTGAGTAGAGCATTGCATCACGTACATACATCACCATCTTCAGATCATGAGCTTGAGATAGCGTGATAAACTCAGCAGCAATGTCTTTGTCGATGGCGTTTTCTTGAATGACCGTATCGTTTTGGTAATCAAAGATGTAAGTACCGTTACAGCAAATTATTGGCGTCGATAAACCAAGCTGATCGTAATAAGGTTTTGCCGCGACATGATGGCGACCCGTAACGATAACCACATGAGTGTGTTGAGCAACTTGCTTGATCGTCTCGACTAACTCTTGGCTAATAGTGTGCTGCGAGTTGAGAACCGTGCCGTCGAGATCCAATGCCAATAACGTGTGCTTATCCAACTTTTGTTTATCCAAATTATGTTTATACAACTTATGCGTAGACAGCTGATGCATGTGTGAGACCTTACTTCTGTCCGTAGTATGAATTCTTTCCGTGTTTACGGTTGTAATGCTTGTCGAGTAACTCTGGTTGAATGGCGGCTTCTGGACTGATGGCACGAGTGGCTGTGGCCATGGCTGCAATCTCTTCCATTACCACGGCATTGTGCACAGCGTCTGAACCATCTTTGCCCCATGTAAATGGTGCGTGTCCTGCGATGATGGCACCTGGCATTGCTTGTGGGTCGATATCGCGTTGCTTGAATTCTTCGATAATCACTAAGCCAGTGTTTTTCTCGTAATCAGACTCGATCTCAGATTTCGTTAGTAGGCGAGTACAAGGCACATCACCGTAGAAGTAATCGGCGTGTGTGGTGCCAAGCGCTGGAATGTCTCGGCCGGCTTGTGCCCAAATGGTGGCGTTGCGAGAGTGTGTGTGAACAATGCCGCCAATGGTTGGGAAGGCTTTGTAAAGTTCAACGTGCGTTGCTGTGTCGCTTGAAGGGTTCAGCTTGCCTTCAATGCGGTTGCCTTCTAAATCCAGAACCACAATGTCATCTGCCGTCATCACATCGTATTCCACACCTGATGGCTTGATGGCAATCACGCCACGTTCGCGGTCGATCTCAGAGACATTGCCCCAAGTGAAAGTGACTAAGCCATATTTAGGAAGTTGCAAATTTGCTGCGAACACGCGTTCTTTGAGTTCTTGATACGTTTTTTGTTCTTGAGACATGGTGTTTGCCCATATGGTATTAAGGTGAATGACGAGCGGATTGCCTAGCTAAAATTTCCTAGCTAAAAAAGAGGGCTAGGCAATCGCACTCAATGGCGTTACTTAGCAGCAACCTTGATCTTGTTGATCATTACATCGCCATTTTTCTCGATGTAAGCGCTCCAAACTGGCTGGATAGCTTGTTGGAAAGCAGCACCATCAACGTCACGGTTTACTTGCATGCCATTCGCTTCGAGTTGAGCAATCATCTGGTCTTCTTTCTGGATGCTTAGCTCACGTTGCATTGCAACCGCTTCAGCGGAGACTTCTTCAATGATTTTTTGCTCTTCATCCGTTAGCTTGTCGAACTTACGTAGGTTCATTGTTAGAACGAGTGGTGAGTAAGCGTGTTGTGTAAGGCTTAGGTATTTTTGTACTTCGTCAAACTTGAAAGATAGCGTTACAGAAATTGGGTGGTCTTGAGAGTCAACAACGCCTGTTTCAAGTGCTGTGTAGAGTTCTGATACTGGAAGTTGTTGCGGGTTAGCACCTAGCTCGTTGAACATGTCGTTTAGAGCTTTAGAACCATTCACACGCATTTGTAGGCCTTCAACATCAGAAGGAACACGAATAGGTTTTTCGTTGTTGGTCATGTTGCGGTAACCATTTTCAGGGAACCCAAGACCTTTAAGACCGAATTTTTCAAAGTTAGCTAAAACTTCTTTACCCGGTTCGCCGTCCAGTACTTTGTAGGCTGTTTGGCGATCTGGGAACATGAACGGCAGAGTGAAGGCCGCTGATTCAGGCATTAGGCCGTTGTAGTTGTTCAAGCCAACCATAGCTAAATCAACGATGCCAGCACGTGAGCCATCGATCATCTGCTTATCACTGCCCAACTGACCTTGTGGGTAGATGTTTACTTTGATTTCGCCATTTGAACGAGCTTCTACTTCTTTCTTGAAGAACAAAGAAAGATCTTGTTGTAAGTCTGACTCTGGTGCTGCGTGCGCCAGTTTTAGAGTTGTAGCGGCAAAAGCGCTAGAGCTCATTGCGATAGTTGAAGCGAGTAAAGTAAGTTTTAGTAGGGTTTTCATTATTATTTTCTCCGTCGAGGATTAACCAATGACAAACGACATTGGCACAGTGATAATGCTTGGGAAGATGACAAACAGTGTGAGCAGAGCCATGTAAGCAGCTATGAAGGGCAATACACCTTTCACTGCGGTCGACATTGGTACTCTCGCTACACCACACACTACGTTTAGTACGGTGCCTACAGGAGGCGTAATCAAGCCAATTGAACAGTTAATAACGAACAGTAGGCCGAAGTACGTTGGGTCAATTCCAGCCATCTTGATGACAGGCATTAAAAGGGGTACAAGGATTAGAATCGTAGGGCTCAAGTCCATAACCATGCCGACACAAAGTACGAGCAACATAATTACTGCCATTAATAGGCGCGGGCTATCCACCAGTGGACCTAACATTTCTGCGAGTTGTTGAGGAAGCTGAGCAACAGTAATTAGCCACGCTGCAACCATTGCACAACCCACCAAGAACATAACCATTGCGGTCGAGCGACCAGCGTTCAGTACGATGTGGTAGAACTTCTTAATCGAGAGCTCTTTGTACACAAACGTAGAGATGAAGATTGCGTAAGTGGCGGCTACTACCGCGGCTTCTGTTGGTGTAAAGATGCCGAAGCGAATACCAACAATGATGATGACTGGCAGCATTAAGGCCCATACACCATCTTTAAGTGCTGCGCGTTTTTCTGCTTTTGTCGCTTTTTCTGATGTCGCTAGGTTTTCTTTGCGAACTGTCCAGCGCCAGACAAACATCAATGTCATACCCATTAACAGGCCAGGAACGATGCCGCCTAGGAATAGGTTTTTGATCGAGATACCGCCAGCAACACCTACAAGGATCAGAGGGATTGAAGGTGGAATAACGGGTGCGATGATACCGCCTGAAGCAAGTAAGCCCATTGAAGGTGCTTCTGGGTATTTCGCTGCTTTCATCATTGGGTAAAGAATACTGACCAAGGCTGCTGCATCTGCTACAGCTGAACCAGAAAGGCCAGCAAGCAGTACCGAAGTCATGATAGCAACGTAACCTAAGCCACCTTGACGGTGTCCTACGTAAGTGGTTGCTAGGCGAACAATACGCTGCGACAAACCACCCGATGCCATTACTTCACCCGCAATGAGGAAGAATGGAATGGCAAGCAGAGTGAAACTGTCGACACCATTAATTAAAGACTGCGCAAGAATGTCTGCACTAAAGAAGTCCATGTGAAGCATCAGCGCCATTGAAGACAATAACAGTGCAAACGCAACAGGAAGACCAAGTAAGATTGAGACAATCAATACCGATAAGAAAATGGCTAACGTCATTATTCTTTCTCCTCATCTAAGCTATCTAGCTGCCAGTCGGGCTTGAAGATTCGAACAAAGGCAATCACGCCCATTAACAAACCTGACACCACACCGGCTAAGTAAAATAATGCTGAAGGAAGCCCTGTAAGCTGAGAAATATCTGACCAATTAGACATCATTTGACGGTATGAACCGACGTAAAGCATGCCGACAGAAATCAGTACTATTACCCAGCAGATACGTCTTAATACGGGTACTGCTTTTGGGAAGAGTCGTTCAGAAAACTCCGCAACAGCGAGGTGTTCACCTCGGCGCAGCACAACGGCAGCACCGAGCATGACAACCCATACAAGACCAAGGCGAGATAGTTCTACAGAGGGACGAAGACCAGAAGAAAAGCCATAACGTAAAACTACGTTAGTAAACACGAGCGCAACCATACAGGTCAGAATGACCGCCATGATGATATCGATACTTTTCCAAATACTCTTAAATACACTTTGCATAACGTTTTCCCTACCTTTGGCTAATTACAGAGACGTAATTTGTTCCCAAATCCCATCGTTGATTTCAATGCCGCCAGCTGCTTCGTGTTTCTTGATGAAGTTTTCAATTTCAGAACCAGCAATCATCACTGAGCCACTTTCTGCAGGCTCTGACTCAAGCACGTAATCACGGATGCGCTTCATCTCTTGTGCGTAAGTGCTTTGATCCATTGTTTTGCTTAGGTCGATAGCGATAAGGAATTGAGATACACCAAACTCACCACCCATATCTTCAGTCAGCGCTGGTACTGAGTGGCCGCCAGTGATTGCCGTAAGCATCATGTCTAGTACGATGGCCATTGATGAACCTTTCCAGAAACCCATTGGAAGTAGGCGTTTGTTTTCCCAAAGCACATGCGGGTCTTTAGTGAGTTCACCTTCATTGTCAAAGCCACCAACAACAGGTAGCTCTTTGTCAGCGAGCACGAAGTTTTGTAGCTGCCCGTAAGAGAACTGACTCATTGAACAGTCAACAACCACGGGTGGATCGCCCGCAACCGCCATGATGAGAGGGTTTGAACCAATACGGTGATCTTTGCCACCCCATGCAGGCATTACTGCGATTGAGTTTGTCGATGCAATTCCTGCGAAACCTTCACGAGCCATTTTCAATACGTAAGCACCGCCACGCATCCAGTGGTTTGAGTTACGCATACCGACCATGCCAATGCCGTAGTCACGAGCCAATTCCATTGCACGTTCTGCACAGATAAGGCCGTTAAGAACGCCAGGGCCGTAGTTACAATCCCATTGCTCTAGTGCACCCATGCTGTTAACGCATTCAGGTTCTGCATTTAATTTGATTTGACCTTTATCTACTTGGTCAATGAACACAGGAAAACGGTTGATGCCATGTGAGTAAGTACCCTCGTTTGCCATTTCAACAAAGCCGGCCGCAAGCTTGGTTGCCATCTCTGGTTTCATATCGCGAGCCAAAAGGATTCGTTCGTATTCTTGTTGTAGTTTTTCAGTTGATACTAAAGGCATCTGTGTTCTCCGATAAGTTGAATTCCATAATACGGAATGAATTATTGTTGTTATTCCGAAAATATTCTGTGAGCAAAGTTACGAAATATTTCCTTATTAAGTTTTTCTCTAATAACTGTTAACTGGTTAAAAAGTGAAACAAAAAGACTGATAAATTCCGTAATGTGGAACAAATGGTGTGATCCATATTGGATTTCAATCAAATATCTGTGGTCAATTGATTGTTGTTTCGTCCCAACTTTGCAAAATGTGGAGATATTAAGGAACAGTAACTTTACGGATCTCGCTTTTACCGTCGTCAAAACTAAAAGGGACGTCACAACAAATGGCAGCTTTGGGGCGCACTAATTAGGGAGCTTTTATACTATTTGGTGTGATTTCTCTTTTTTAAGCTCATTGGTAACACTTACGGATCAACCTCTATGAAAATTGTTATTGCACCAGACTCGTTTAAGGAATCTTTATCAGCGGTATCGGTGGCGGCTTGTATTGAAAAGGGCTTTCGTGAAATCTTTCCTGACGCTGACTATGTGACTTTACCTTTGGCTGATGGTGGTGAAGGAACAGTAGATGTATTGCTACAAGGTTTAGCAGGACAAAAGCGAACCCATCAAGTGGAAGGGCCATTGGGCGCATTGGTTAATGCTGAATGGGCGATGCTTGAACCATCCGATCGCAATCCCAACAAAACGGCATTGATTGAAATTGCTGCCGCATCTGGTTTGGATTTGCTGACGCCAGAGCAGCGTGATCCGTTGATTGCTTCGTCTTTTGGCACTGGGCAGTTGATTTTAGAAGCGATAGAGCAGGGTGCTCAAACGATCATTCTCGGATTGGGTGGTAGTGCGACCAACGATGGTGGTGCAGGCATTGTACAAGCGTTAGGTGGACGCTTGTTAGTTAGCAAAGGGCAAGATAGTAAAGGACGTGAGCTTAGCCGAGGTGGTGCTGCGTTAACGGAGTTAACATCTATTGACCTTTTAGACCTAGATTCACGTTGTGCTGGTATCGAGCTGATCGTCGCGTGCGATGTGGATAATCCGCTGTGTGGTGATAACGGTGCTAGCCATATATTCGGCCCGCAAAAAGGGGCGACACCAGAGCAAGTTTTGATGCTTGATAAGGCGCTTGCGAACTTTGCAAAAATTGCTGAATCGCAAGGTTGTGTTGGTGGCGATGAACCCATTAACAAGCGCACGGGTTATGGCGCGGCTGGTGGCACGCCGATGGGACTTGGTTTGCTATTCAATATGCAGATTAAACCTGGCATTGAGATGGTTCTCGATGTTTTGCAAGCCGATGACGTGTTGAAAGGCGCAGACCTTGTGATTACCGGTGAAGGGCAGATGGACAATCAAACTCTACAAGGAAAAACACCTTACGGCATTGCCAAACGTGCGAGTTTACAGGGCATTCCGACTATAGGCATTGCAGGGTCATTAGGCACAGAAGTCGAAGCCTTATATGGTGAAATGAGCAGCTTGTTCGGAACGGTAAGATCGCCGCAAACTTTGGCAAAAGTATTACAAGAGTCGGAGCTTAACTTAACAAGAACGGCAAGAAATATCGCTGCGACTTTACGGTTAGGTCACAAAATATCGCAAAAATAGTGAGTTGTTATAAGAGTGAGTGAATTCAAAATTTGGTTGTGATGTTACCTAACCTTATGATTATTATATTATAAATATTATTATCAATGTTGAATGATTATGATTTAGATCATTAATTTGATAGGTTTTATCCATGATAACGATAATTACAAACGATTATATTTTACTTTGAGTCAGGCTTATTCTATATCCTTAATTGCTGCGTGGTTTTGTGTGATGAATAACCACCATACAGAAGTGAAGGTGCAGCAAAGATGCTGTACCTAAATGGTAATAAGGAATTGATCATGAGTAAAAAACTAACTACAGCTGCGGGTTGTCCTGTTGCTCATAACCAGAATGTTCAAACTGCGGGTAAGCGCGGTCCTCAACTTCTTCAAGATGTTTGGTTTTTAGAAAAAATGGCGCATTTTGACCGCGAAGTCATTCCAGAGCGTCGTATGCACGCGAAAGGTTCAGGCGCTTACGGTACATTTACTGTTACGCACGACATTACCAAATACACCAAGGCAAAACTGTTTTCTGAAATAGGCAAAAAGACCGACCTGTTTGCACGTTTTACAACGGTTGCCGGTGAGCGCGGCGCCGCTGATGCTGAGCGTGATATCCGCGGATTTGCATTGAAGTTTTATACTGAAGAAGGTAACTGGGACATGGTGGGTAACAACACGCCAGTATTCTTCCTTCGTGATCCTCTTAAGTTTCCAGATCTAAACCATGCAGTTAAGCGTGACCCTCGCACCAATATGCGCAACGCGAAAAACAACTGGGATTTCTGGACTTCTCTGCCTGAAGCGCTTCACCAAATTACCATCGTGATGAGTGACCGTGGTATTCCTGCTACTTACCGCCACATGCACGGTTTTGGTAGCCACACGTTCAGCTTTATTAACGCAGACAACGAGCGTTTCTGGGTGAAATTCCACTTCAAATCTCAGCAAGGTATTAAGAACTTGTCTGATGCAGAAGCGGCACAAGTGATCGGTAATGATCGCGAGAGCCACCAACGTGATTTACTAGACAGCATCGACAACCAAGACTTCCCTAAATGGACGTTGAAAGTACAAGTGATGCCAGAAGCGGACGCAGCGAAAGTGTCTTACAACCCGTTCGACCTTACTAAGATCTGGCCACACGCAGATTACCCATTGATTGAAGTGGGTGAGTTTGAATTGAACCGTAACCCACAAAACTTCTTCGCTGAAGTTGAGCAGTCTGCATTCAACCCTGCAAATGTGGTTCCGGGTATAAGCTTCTCACCAGACAAGATGCTGCAAGGTCGCTTGTTTGCTTACGGTGATGCACAGCGCTACCGTTTGGGTGTTAACCATCAGCATATCCCAGTGAACGCACCTCGTTGTCCTGTCCACAGCTACCACCGTGATGGTGCGATGCGTGTCGATGGTAACTTTGGTAGCACACTTGGCTATGAACCAAATAACGAAGGCCAATGGGCAGAGCAACCAGACTTTGCAGAACCGGCATTGAACCTAGATGGTGCTGCAGCGCACTGGGATCACCGCGAAGATGAAGATTACTTCTCGCAACCGGGTGACTTGTTCCGCCTGATGACGCCAGAGAAACAAGCGATTCTGTTTGATAACACAGCGCGTAACTTAGGTGGCGTGCCTAAAGAGATTCAACTGCGTCACTTAAGACACTGTTACAAAGCCGATCCAGCTTACGGTGAAGGCATTGGTAAACTGCTTGAAATCGATGTAAGCGAATTTAAGTCGTAATCAATAAGTTTGATTAGTTAAATGAAAGGCCGTTGAGTGAATCACTCAATGGTCTTTTTTGATCATGCTGTGTATTAGGTGAGCCATGTAAGTAGTACTAATTACTTGAAAATTAGCATCATTTCTATTGATAGTTTTTACCTATCGAATTGATAAACACATCCCATTATCTTTATAAAATGGACGGGATTATCCTACAGCCATCAGTTTATAAAGTAATAGAGTTTGAGATGAGTAAAAGCGCATTAATCGTTGAAGGTGGGGCTATGAGAGGCATCTTCGCTGCCGGAGTTTTGGACGCCTTTATGCAAGACGATTTCCGTCCTTATGATTTTGCCATTGGCGTGTCTGCAGGTGTGTCCAATCTGGTTGGCTACTTATCTCAAGCGCCTAAACGCAGCTATAACGTGATCACCACTATGGCGACCGATAAGACGTTCTTTAACCCTGCTCGCTTTGCTAAAGGTGGCAATTTGGTCGACGTTAAGTGGTTGTGGGATGAATCTAACCAACGTTATCCGCTTGATTGCGGTCAGCTGTTCTCAAGTGTTCCTTTAATTGCTGCTGTAACTAACGTCGATACTGGCAGTGCCGATTACTATCATATCAAGCCTGAAAACCTTTCTAACGTGGTTGAAGCAACAACGGCTCTACCTATCGCTTACCGTGAAACACCTTGCTTTTCTGGTGGTTGCTATACCGATGGTGGCGTAGCCGACTCTATTCCGGTTCGCGAAGCATATCGTCGTGGTGCGCGAGACATTACCGTGATTCTTTCGCACCCATTAAGCTACCGAATGAAGCCGCAGAAGTATCAGTGGATGCTGAAAAAACTGTTAAAGAAATTCCCAAACATTGCGGAATCGATGGCGGTACGTGCTGAAAACTACAACCAATCTTTAGAGTTCATTCGTAACCCTCCAAAAGATGCGACCATCAAGGTGATTGCGCCACCGGAAGCGTTCGCGGTTAAGCGATTAACCATGGATCAAACTGTTCTGGACGCAGGTTATCATATGGGCGTGAAGGCAGGTGCAGAGCATCTGGCCATTCGCAAAGGCGTTTACGGTTTGGATTCCGAGGATTGTCATTTCTGCGTTTAGCTGCCGCGTCGATTAAGTTATAAATAATCGACTTTTTATCATTGGCATTGCGATAATCCTAATTAAGCATTTATATGGTTTATGACTTTATTTGTTTTATAAAATAAATAAAGTCATTTATTTGTCAGAGAACTATATTTTGTGATTTTGGATTGGATTTTATGGAGTGAATATTAATATGATCTATAACGATTAGTGTGTTGGTACTAATGATTTATTAGGGGTATGAAAATATGGGAAAAGTAACATCTAGAATGATAGCTACGCACGCTAACGTTTCACCTAGTACTGTTTCGAGATACCTTAATCGCAGTTCATTTATTGAAAAGGAAAAAGTTCAGGCTATTGAAAATGCAATGAGTGAACTTGGATATGAACAAAAGAAACCTCATACTCAAGCCGCGGCTCGAACAATGGTTATTGGTGTGCTTTCACCTAGTTACGATAGCAATCACGTAACCAGTATATTTTCAGGAATGAATCGAGCGGTATCAAAACATGTTTATCGAATTAATGTAGAAGTGAGTAATTACGACATTGATCGTGAGCGTCGAATCCTTAAAGATATGGTTGCTAAAAAAGTGGATGGCATGATCGTTATTGGCTCATTTCTAAGCGAGAAGGAAATAAGTCAGTTATTAAAAGGTGCTCCAACATTAATCTTTGGAACACCGGCATTATCGACAAATAATCATGGCAAAAAAAAGTTACCGCAATTAAGTATGGATAATGAACTGGGAGCCTATTTAGCTGTAAACCATTTGATTCAAAAAGGTCATCGAAATATCGTACATCTTAGAGGGCCGAAAGATAACAGCGAT
This sequence comes from Vibrio sp. Evd11, assembly GCF_900382755.1. Classification (NCBI taxonomy): domain Bacteria; kingdom Pseudomonadati; phylum Pseudomonadota; class Gammaproteobacteria; order Vibrionales; family Vibrionaceae; genus Vibrio; species Vibrio sp. Evd11. Next base: position 52,178 of record NZ_OSDX01000004.1, on the reverse strand, counting down.
GCAGATGCTCGTTACTCTGGTTTTGTTAGGGCAATGGAAAGTGCAGGGCTTTCAGTGGAGCATGATTTAGTCACTTGGGGTGATTTTGACTCAGAAAAAAGTAGCCAAGCTGTTCGTCAACTTGTCTCTAATAATCATGAGTTCACAGCAATATTTGCTTGTAATGATGAAAGTGCATTTGGTGCCATGCACGGTCTCTATCGAGAGGGACTATACGTACCTAAAGATGTGGCTCTAATAGGGTATGATGATATGCCACTTTCAAGTTATACCGTTCCACCGCTTACCACTGTTCGGTTACCTTTTGAGAAAATGGGCGAGTTATCCATAGCATACATATTGGATCTGATATCAGGTAATAAACCGAAATATAAGATGCCAACAATACAGCTTATTATTCGAGAGTCCACCTAGACTGAATATTTTAGACTTTGGCAGAGATAAAAAGGCAGCTACTTAGAAAAGTAGCTGCCTTTTCTTTTTAATATGCCCTATGGACTAGGCAGAAAATCAAGATGGGGTTACTTATTACCACCAAGCTTCAAACTGAGCGCCGAAGCTAACAGAGTCGAACTTGTCGTTTGCTACGGAAGAGTGCTCGCCAAAAGAGACTTCGCTCCAATGCGTGTCTTTCTCTGCGTATGTTACGTATAAGCGGATATGAGGTACATCACCAAAATGGAATTTTTGAGAAAGTGTCGCTTTAGCTGATGTATTTGTACCATCATAAGTCTTTGATTTTGCTTGTTGGTAACCAAGTTCTACCTCAGTTTGAGTGAACGAGCTCCAGTTGTAGCGTGGGCGAATACCCGCATTGAACCATTCTTTGCCATCTTTGTTATCAAAGTCCATGTCAATGTCTTCGAATGCAATAGAATAGCCAGCGCTCCACTTGTCGTTGAATGTGTAGTTACCGTGGTTAAACAGTCGAACACTGCTGCCAGGTGCTTCAACGTTAACGATCTGAGTTCCAGACCAACCAGCAACACCAATACCGTCGGTATATTGCAACGTTAAGATGTTATCAAAACCCGCAAAGTTACCGCGGTGAGAAGCCGTTAACATGTAACCGGTCGTTTGAGCGTTCGTGACGGTCTCTTTTAAAACTTCATCATCAACGACACTAGCAAGGTTAACACCAAGTGCTAGCTTACCGCCCGGTACTTCGATGTTATGAACACGTAGCTCTGGAAGGTGGACAGCGGTAATGAATCGCTCATCTTCTGCTGGTGTATCACCGGGGTTTGTCATCTCGCCGTTGTTGTAGTTATAAGTGACATCCATCAACATACCTGGCAATTCGATGTCACGAAGACCAAAGCCACGGCCGTAGTTATCCCAATACTCGTAATCTAGCATGTCATCAGCAATAGAACGTGGGTAGAGTTTACCCGCCCACATACTTGTTACGTCGCTGCCGAACACACCGTGCAGTTGTCCCCAAACTTGCATCACATCGAAAGAGTCAGAGATGCCACCACCAAACTCTTGAACATCATGCCAAGAACCTATCATGACGCCAATTTCTCCGCGTTGACTACCTTCAGAGAAAAGATCTGATTTAAGACCAAACTCTAGCCAATCGTCTTCGTTACCTAAGCGATATTTACCCGCGGCACCTTCAGCGGATATGTAATCAGGGTGACCATTTCCGTTACTGCTGTTTGGTGAAATATGAGCACCAGCACGCATGTAACCAAAGAAATCAATATCAGAGGTTGCCATTGCACTTGATGTGAAAAGCATTGCACCACAAGCTAAGGCTATTTTAGTTGGTTTAAATTTCATTTTATACCTATATTTATTAAAGGACTAATTAATAAAAGATTTTATTAATTATTGTCAGTGTTTAAGCCTGTTTTTTTATCGGCTAACCCTACTGATTGGATGGAAGTATTCTATATTTTGTTATAGGTAGTTTAATGTGAGGAGAATAGAGTTTTTAAAATGGCTTTATATTTACCATATCAAAACGGTTCATGGTTAACTTTATGTTTTTATTGGAATAAATTAAATCTCCCTTGCTTGGTTTCATGACTGTTTCTCTATGTGAGATGAGGGTCAATATATTTATTGAACTGTTTTTTCTATTTTTTTGTCAAGGAAAATAAAAGCCCACGTATTTTTGTGGGCTTTTTTTTAATTATAAAAAATTACATGTGACAGAAATTAAATTATTAGGCATTCCATGAGATATTTGCAAGGACAACATTAAGCTTACCTTTTGTATACAGCATAAATGGTGTATCTAAATATCGTAAGTCAACACCTTGGTCGATAAAGGCCTGACAAGGAACAGAGACTTTAATAAAATCATCGCTTTCAATTAATAGCTCAGTAATATCAACAGATGCGACTCCAATTGGCTCTTCGTTCTTAGTCCATTTCTGTAGTGACAATTTAACAGGCTCGGTTGGTGCCTCTTTTACTTTAATTTCAAAGGTAATTGACCCGTTACGATATTGAGAGAAATCTTCTACCGAACCGTCTCCGACTTGGATATACGTCGCGCCAAATTGCTCATTAAAGTTGACCTTAATCGCATCTTGTTGCTGTTCATAGTTATAGGGTTCGGTGTTAATCGCTTCAATCGCCATTGGGTTGTTTCTTGAAACTTCAGAACCGATCCAATGTCCGAGGTCTGAGATTTTTAAGTTGTAGTCGCCAATGTTTGAACGAACCCCGTACAGATGCTTAGATTCAGTTGCCGTTTCTGTTTGGTTTACAACATCAATATCCAGTTCAATGTTATCAAGGTCGCGTGTTTGCTTACGATCAGTATAGTTAAGGCCGTATCCGTATTCGAACAGTGGAGCGTGTTCACCGTTTGGATCTTGCTCGTTCTCTGGGCAAACATAGTTAGGTATGTGCTGTGGAATGCGGTTAACTGTCACACTGCGCTTTTTGTTTGGCCAAGAGTATGAAAGTTGACCAACAAAGTCATAACGAATATTGTCATTTTCATCACGAATGAGGACATCGGTGATACCCATGCCTTCGCTACCAGGAAGGAAAGCGGCTACGAATGCTTCTGATTGAGCGATTTCTTCGTTGAGGTAAAGAGGACGACCACTAAAGAAAATGCTAATGACTTTAACGCCCTGCTTATTTAATTTAGCGACTTTCTCGCAATCCGATCTATAGCTGCGTTTGAGCTTTGAAAACTCCAGCGATTGCCACGCTTTGATATCTCCCATCATTTCAGCGTAAGGATCTTCGCCAAACACAACGACAGCGACATCACCTGCTTTAATATCTGAACTTAAATCTAGGTCAAAGGTTACGTTCTCTGTTCCAAGTTCAGCTTCAAGTGCCATTTTAACGGTTGTTGCACCAGGGAAATCGTCGAGTGTATTTTCATCCCCTTGCCAGGTTAGGTTCCAACCACCGGATTGTTTTTGTAAATCGTTAGCAGCGCTGCCGGTTAGAATGATTTTCTGGTCACGAGATAGAGGAAGAATATCATTGTTGTTTTTAAGCAAGACAAGAGATTTACGCACAGACTCACGGGCAATCTCACGGTGAGATTGAGCACCAAGTTGCGCTTGTTTTCCAGCAAATTGGCGTAGGCTAGGGCGAGGCTTATTCCATAATCCAGCACGCATTTTCACACGCAGAATGCGGGTAACGGCATCGTCAATACGAGCCATAGAAATAACGCCGCTATTTACTGCTGACAAGGTTGATTTTATCACCCCTTTCCAGTGTTCACGAACTGGAACCATAAGAACATCATTTCCCGCATTAATCGCGTAAACGGCGTCAGTATCGGTACACTTACTTACCTCTGCATGGCCGTTCCAATCGGTAACAATTAGGCCATCAAAGCCCATTTTTTCTTTAAGTACGTCGGTAAGCAGGTACTTACTTCCGTGAATTTTTAGGTTGTATTCTTCACCTTGTTCAGGTGAATGGTCATAGTTCGCATTATCTTCCCAGCTATTGAAAGAAGACATGACCACCTGTGCACCTGCTTCTAGGCCACTAAAGTAACCCATCGCATGGATGTTGATCAGGAGCTCTTCACTGTAGCCATTTACACCACGATCGATACCTGTGCGTGTACCACCGTCACCGACAAAGTGCTTAACGTTTGAAAGAACACGTTCCTCGCTTTTTAATTGCTCCGCGTCACCTTGTAAGCCCTGTACCATTTTCGCGGCATACTCGAAGGTCACTGCAGGATCTTCAGAGTAACCTTCATAAACGCGGCCCCAACGATAATCACGTGGTGTTGCTACGGTTGGTGCAAATGTCCAATCAAGGCCGGTTGCTACAACTTCACGAGCGGTTACTTCACCAATACTATGGATTAGTTCAGGATCTCGAGCACATCCCAATCCGATGTTATGAGGAAAGACTGTTGACCCGAATACGTTGTTGTGACCATGAACCGCATCGGTTGCCCATACAAAAGGTATTCTAAAGCCACGACCTTCAAACATTTTTTCTGTTGCTTCCCAGAACGTATCTGCGCAATCAGCCCAATCTTGAGCAGAAGCATGTTTGTTTTCGTTTGGCCAAGCGCCGCCACCGTTAAGAATCGAACCGAGTTTATATTCGTACACTTCTTCAGGTGTCACTTCACGCAGGTTAGGTTGGATCATCTGTCCAACTTTTTCTTCTAGTGTCATTTGTTGAAGAATTTCAATTATTTTATCTTCAATAATAGGATCTTTCTTAATAGCTGATTCAATCGTTGGCCAATCCTTAAAATAAGGAAGACTATTTTTAATTGTCATTATAAACACCTAAATAATATAAATTGATGGATTTCTAATACGGCGGATACTACCTTTGAAATTCCCCTTTTGTTTGTGATCGTGATCTTGTTCTTATGACTCAAGGTTTTATATTACTCAAAACTAAATTCGGTACACATTTTAGTATGATTCCATGAATTGTTTTTATGCTATCAATATTTTTTTATATAAATTCAGTGATTTATTGTGAAATTTATTATTCTTCTAGTACGAGGTTAGCGATGGTGGATAATTGCGAGTGATGTGAATTATGAAGTTGTATGAATTTTGTTCAAATATAGGCCGTATTAGCGTGACGTAAATCGTTTTCAACCAGTAATGCGTGAAATCATTCAGTTTTAATTGATTTTAATTGTTATTTATCAGTTGTTTACTGTGAATTGTTTTTTGATGGTGTAAATGGCTCGAGAATAACTTTTAGTGCTTGGATCACAATTTATATAGGTATAACTCTGTATCATCCGCATCAGATGAGAAGTTCTTTATTGCTTCCTTAAATATAAAGTAACAATAATATTAATAGCGTTGGAGGTATGATGTATAGCAAAGGTTTATACCGTAAAATATATTCTGGAATACTAGGTAAGATTGTCGGTGTATATGTTGGAAGGCCTTTCGAGGGTTGGGATTATAGTCAAATAAGTAAAACCTTTGGCGATATCAATTGCTATGTAAACGAAGAAGTCAATCACCCTTTGATTTGTAGCGATGATGATATTACCGGTACATTTATGTTCACTCATGCTCTAGAAGATCATTTATTTCGTAAGGACTTCTCTTCAGTACATATCGGTCAAACTTGGTTAGATATCCTGATCAAAGGGAAAACCGTTCTTTGGTGGGGCGGGTATGGTCAATCAACTGAGCATACAGCTTGGCAAAATCTAAAAAATGGTATTCCAGCCCCAAAAAGTGGTTCAATCAAAACGAACGGACAAACAGTCGCGGAGCAAATTGGCGCTCAAATCTTCATTGACGGTTGGGGAATGCTTAACCCAAATATGCCGGATAGAGCAGCAAATATGGCTCGTGAAGCTGGTTTAGTTAGCCACGATGGTGCTTCGGTTGACGCTGCAGTTGTTATTGCTGTGATCGAATCCTTAGCATTTAACGAAACGAATCTAGATACATTGATTGATTCGGCACTGAGTCATATTAGCCAAGACAGTATCATCCAAAAAGTCATTGCAGATGTGCGCCAATGGCACAGTGAAAACCCACAGGATTGGCGCTACGCTTTTACTCAACTTCGCGAAAAGTATGGCTACGATAAATTTGACGGTACATGCCATGTTGTTCCTAATCATGGATTGATCATCCTTTCTCTACTTTATGGACAAGACAACTTCCACAAAGCGATGATGATTGTTAATACCGCAGGGTGGGATACAGACTGTAATGCAGCAAACGTTGGTTGTATTAACGGCATTCGTTTAGACCTAGACAGTATTAATGACGGTTATGACTGGCGTGGTCCTGTTGCTGATCGTATCTTGTTACCTACAGCTCACATTCATGAACATATTTCAGATGCGCTGCGTGAAGCAGACAAAATGATGGAATTGGTTGTCCGCTGGCATACCGGTGAAACACTACCGAAAAAACCGCGTTTCCACTTCTCTCTTCCGGGCGCAGTCCAAGGCTTCCAATTAGACAGCAAACATAACCATGTAAGAACAGCGGCACTGTCTAATCCAGATAGTGCATTGACGATTGATTACAAAAATCTGATTTCCGGTGTTCCACTGAAAGTCAAAACAGCCACGCATACAGACAAAGAATGCAAGGTTAACGAATCATCTTACCATGTTGTTGGCAGCCCAACGCTTTATCCTGGTCAAGATGTTGTCGCGGAACTTGAACTTACAAAAGAAGCAAATGCTGACGTCGATGTTCGTTTGTTTATCGAAATGTACGATACAGCGCTAAACATCACGACAGTTTCAAGCGAGTTTGTGCGATTAAATGCTGGTGAGCGAAATAGCCTTCAATGGGCGATTCCTCAGGCTAACTTCAAGATGATTGCGAATATTGGCATCGAGATTACCGGTACTATAGAAAGCTCGCAACACGGTCAAATCAAGCTTCACTCTCTAGACTGGACAGGTACGCCGACTCAGACGATTGGTTTTGATAATACGCCGCACCATGAAATTTGGGAAAGTAGTTTCATTAATACGATGGACACCAAAATCAAGTTTGATAATCAAGACATCTACCGTTTCGTAAATGATGACATCACAGACCCTGGTGTATTCGCATTTGGTAGCCAAGATTTTGAAGACTATGAACTGAGCATTCGCTTGGTACCGCAAACAAAAAATGCGTTTGGTCCTATCGTTCGCTACCTCGGCCTCACACGTTATTACCGAATAGAACTGACAAAAGATGACACCGCTATTTTGATGCATGAATCATTTGGTGAATCTCGTATTATCGCTGTCGCCCCGTTTGAGTGGCAACCGCATAATGCTTATGAGTTTAAGGTCAAGGCTGTAGATGACCATTTTGAATGTTCAATAAATGGTGTTGATACCTTTAGTGTTAAAGACGCAGCGATGCCAGAGACATTCAAATGCGGTGGAATTGGGTTCTATAACTCATTAGGCCCTGTTCACTTTACTGATATGAAGATTATTTCTGTTGACGCTCTTAATAGCTAATACGGTGTTAAAGCCGAATACTCTACAAACAATAAGGATAGGTATGAAAAAGTTACAATTAAGCACTGTATCTGGCGTTATCGCTGCGGCTCTATTTTCTACGGCTGCGCTTGCTGGAGAGCAAGTGACACTTAATGTCGCTGCATTTGCAAACTATGACCAAGTTGTTCGCTTGATTACGCCTGATTTTGAAAAACAATATCCGAACATCAAAATTAACCTACGATCGCTGTCGTTCCAAGATCACCACACCGCTCTGACAACATCACTGTCTACAGGCGCTAACGTACCTGATGTTGCTGCACTAGAAGTGGGCTTCATTGGTCGTTTAGCAAATGCTGGTGGCTTAGAAGATCTAAACCAAGCCCCTTATAATGCGGGTAGTTTCGCCGAGAGATTCTCACCATTTACTGTACCACTAGGTAAAAATAACCGCGGTGAGCAAGTGGCTATTCCTGTGGATATTGGTCCGGGCACGATTTTTTACCGTTCTGATGTGTTGGAATCAGCAGGAATTAGCGCTGAAGAGATGCTGAAAGATTGGGATAGCTTTGTCGAAATGGGCAAAAAGCTAAAAGAGAACAACGGCAGCTACATTGTTGATAACGCTTCGACAGCAATGAAAATTGTACTACGAAGCGGTTTAGACGAAGGTCAGTCCGTTTATTTTGGTGAAGACAATAAGATCTTAGTTGAAAGTGACCGTTTCAAAGAAGCGTTCCGTGTCGGCAAAGAGCTGTTTGGTAACGACTTGTCTGCAGAAGTAAACCAGTGGAGTACCGAGTGGAACGAAGGTCTGCGCCGTGGTGATATCGCGACTCAAATGTTCGGGTCTTGGTTTGTTGGACACATTCGTGACTTTATCTCTCCTGATACTGATTATTGGCGTACTGCGCAACTACCAGGTGGCACTTACGCAAGCTGGGGTGGAACATTCTTATCAATTCCAGCACGAGCTGAGCATAAAGAAGAAGCGTGGACATTCATTAAGTACATGTCTGATCGCGTTGAAACTCAGGTTGCAGCACTAGAGTTCGGTACATTCCCTTCTTCTGTTGAAGCGCAACAAGCGCCTGAAATGAACGAAGAGATGACCATTCTTGGTAATCAGAAAGCGCGCTTGATCTGGCGTGAATCGGCAGAGCGTATTCCTGCTATTTCAGCTCACCGTCACGACCCAATTGCAGAGCGCATTATTGATGATGCATTTGAAAAAGTGATTAACCATAACGTCGATATCGATAAAGCGTTGTCAGATGCAGCTAAATTGATTAAGCGTCGCGCTCGTCGTTAATTTAAAAATAAATAAACTTTGCGGCTACGACTCTTGTAGCCGCGTTTCTCGCTAGCAAGTTCCACTTTTCTAAAGGTACAAATAATGAGTTCCGTTACTTTCGAAAACGTAAAAAAAGCGTACGGTCAAACGCAAGTAGTTAAGCAATTCGATCTTCATATCGATAATGGTGAGTTTGTGGTTTTTCTTGGCCCATCTGGTTGCGGAAAATCAACGACACTTCGTATGCTTGCTGGTCTAGAAGACATTACTTCAGGCGATATTCGAATTGGTGATCGTTTGGTGAATGATCTTCATCCAAAAGATCGCGACACTGCGATGGTGTTCCAAAGCTACGCGCTGTATCCGCACATGACAGTGGAAAAAAACATCGGTTTCCCAATGAAAATGGCCGGTGTTAAAAAAGAAGTCATCGCTGAACACGTTAAAGAAGTAGCTGAATCGTTAGAGCTTACCCCCTTGTTGAAGCGCTACCCAAAAGCACTCTCTGGTGGTCAACGCCAGCGTGTTGCTATGGGGCGTGCAATGGTTCGAGTGCCATCGGTATTCTTGTTTGATGAACCACTGTCTAACCTTGATACTAAACTTCGTGGAACCATGCGTGCTGAGATTAAAGCAATGCATAAGAAGATTAAAACTACGACACTGTATGTTACTCACGATCAGGTTGAAGCAATGAGCTTAGCTGACCGAGTCGTTATCTTAAAAGATGGTTATGTTTCGCAAGTAGGTACACCAAAAGAAATCTTTGAATCGCCTTGCAGTAAATTTGTGGCGACATTCATTGGCGCGCCAGAGATGAACATTCTTTCTGCACGAGCAACGTCATCAGATGACACGATTGTGACAGTGGGTGAGCAAACCGTTACGTTAAATAAAACACACGATTTGCCAACATTTGATATCGAATATGGTATTCGCCCAAGTGATTTCTATCTAAATCGTCAAACGGTTCAGTCTGACAATATTGGTACCTTAACAGTCACCGTTAATATGGTTGAGCTTCTGGGTTCAAATTACCACCTTCACTGTTCTTTGGACGGACAAAATATTCTGGCGGAAGTTGAATCTCCAACGGGCTTAGAAGAGTTAGAAAATCAGCAAATCGAACTTTACTTCGACCTAAACCGTACACACCTGTTTGACCTAGAAGGTCTTACAATTACTGGCACTGCGCAGGGGTAATTATGTCTGACGCTATTATAACTAAAAGTGAGCCTGTACAAACTGTCTCTCGGATAGAGAAGCTAAAGGCCAATAGCCACAAGTGGATACCGTACGTATTCATCAGCCCATTCTTTATCGTATTTGCAATTTTTGGTTTATTCCCAATGTTGTTCTCTCTGTTTCTATCGTTCCACTACTGGGAGCCAGCAGCAGGATTTGGTGCAATGGAGTGGGTAGGGCTTGAGAACTACATCTTTACTCTTGGTGATGATTGGTTCCATACATCTCTATACAACACGTTTTGGATGGCACTTGCTTCGGGTATTCCACAGCACTTAGTGGCGATTCCTTTAGCATTCTTTATCCATACCGCTTTCAAGCGTGGTCGTAATACCATCATGGGTTTGTATTTCTTGCCATACATTACTTCGACGGTAGCGGTAGCGATGATCTTTACTACGCTATTCTCTCGTGACTATGGCTTGATCAACATGATGTTGACCTCTATTGGTACGATCAGCATTGGTGACTTCCAACCGTTTGCGATCTTATTCCCAACGGAAAATATTGACTGGAATCAGCCTGAATACACTAAGACGATGGTGTCGTTTGTTGTTTTCTGGCGCTATGTTGGTTGGAATACCATTTTGTACTTATCAGCAATGCAGACAATTCCTAAAGATCTTTATGAAGCAGCAACGATTGATGGGGCAACCAAGCTTAAGCAGTTCTTCTACATTACGCTGCCTATGCTTAAGCCAATGATGTTCTTTGCAGTTACGCTTTCCATTATCGGTAGCCTACAGATCTTTGAAGAACCATTCATTATTACCGATGGTACTGGTGGTATCGACCAAGCTGCAAAATCGGCCGCGATGCACATGTACATCACTGCATTCCAAGAGGGTGATTTTGGTACAGCGTCAGCAATATCTTGGTTCTTATTCTTAATAATTGCGGCCCTTACGTGGGGTAATAACAAAATCTTTGCTGATAAAGAGAGCGAGAGCTAATCATGAAAATCAAATTTACACTTAGTGAGCTTGTCGCGTACGGATTTGTCATAATGGGCGCGTTGATGATGCTGATACCGTTTTACTTTATCTTCATCTTTGCGACTCACGATAACCAAGCGATTCTTTCTGTCCCACCGCCAATGTGGTTTGGTGATCAGCTGGGCGTGAACCTTAACGCTCTGATCGGTTATCTTCCGCACTTTTGGAAGAATTTAGGTTGGTCATTCTACATCGCACTGATTACGACGATATTGAATCTACTGTTCTGTTCATTGGCAGGTTATGCGTTCGCAATGTTCGAGTTTAAACATAAGAACCGTCTGTTCGTGTTTGTAATGGCTACGATGATGCTGCCAGCGTTCTTAAGTATGATTCCTACCGCTTTGATCATGTCTTGGTTAGGCTGGATGAACACACCAAAAGCGCTATATATTCCAATGGCGGTGGGTGCGATGGGGATCTTCCTTATGCGTCAATACATCAGCTCTGCAATTCCAAGAGAGTTGATTGAAGCGGCTCGTATGGATGGGTGTGGTGAATTCTCGATTTTCTTCAGAATCATTATTCCTTTGATCACACCAGCATTGGGAACATTAGGTCTGGTGACATTCATTGGCCAATGGAACAACTTTATGGGCCCACTTGTTGTTATGAACGACATGGAGATGTTCACGCTTCCACTAGCCCTTCGTTCACTGCAAGGCAGTACGGCGCTTATCCCTTACGGCGCGATGTTTACTGGTATTGCGGTCGCGGTTTTACCATTGATGATCTTGTTTGCTATCAGTTCTCGACAGCTGATTGCAGGTCTAACGTCCGGTGCTGTCAAAGGCTAGAAGTTCAGTTTTGATTTGGAGTAACAATATAGACTTAAGTACAAAACTTGTTCTGTTTATTATCAATAGACTATAAATAGGTGAGATTTTTTACTATCTGAATAATGTCATTACAACGACTTTTCAGTTGAAAAAGCACTGTGAAGCGCTACCAAATGATTGGTTTTATCATCAGAAGGTCAAGACATTTGAAGACAGTGAACTAAGACGTATTAAATAGACGAAAGAGCCACGCGAGTTCATTTTTTGGGCTAGCGTGGCTTCATATTTAATCTAAGAGCAACTCAGCTATTAAACCAGTTCGTTGCAGCTGGTGCTGCCTGTAAAGAAGGCATCAACACTAGTTAGCGTTGTATTGGCGATATTGAACAAAGCATCTTTAGTTAAGAAAGCTTGGTGACCAGTGAACAATACGTTGTGACAAGCAGATAGGCGACGGAATACGTCATCGACAATCACATCGTTAGATTTGTCTTGGAAGAACAGCTCTTTCTCGTTGTCGTAAACATCAAGGCCAAGCGCACCAATCTTACTTTGTTTCAACGCTTCAATTGCAGCGGTTGAATCAAGCAACTCACCACGACTGGTGTTGACGATCATCACGCCATCTTTCATTTTGCCAAATGCCGTTGCATCCAACAGGTGGTAGTTCTCTTTACTCATTGGGCAATGCAGAGAAATCACGTCAGACTCTTTATAAAGCTCGTCGAGTTCTACGTATTTCGCGCCCAGTTCTTTTGCCAATGGGTTCGGGTACGGGTCGTAGCATAGGATGTTCATGCCTAGACCTTTCAGAATACGCATGGTTGCTAGACCAATTTTGCCAGAGCCGATCACACCGACCGTTTTACCGTGGAGGTTAAAGCCAACCAAACCCTCAAGAGAGAAGTTCGCATCACGAGTGCGTTGGTATGCTTTGTGTAGTTTACGGTTCAAACACATCATCATGCCGACCGTGTGTTCTGCTACCGATTCTGGTGAATAAGCCGGAACGCGAACCACTTGAAGGCCAAACTCTTTGGCTGCGTCTAGGTCGACTTTATCAAAACCTGCACAGCGCATCGCAATCAGCTTAGTGCCGCCTTTCGCTAGAATCTCTAGCACATCTCGAGATAGGTCGTCGTTTACAAACGCACAAACCACTTCGTTGTCGTGCGCCATTTTTGCTGTTGTTGTAGTGAGTCGAAAATCGTGAAAATGGAACTCGGCGTTGAGTTCGCCTTTTGCAAGTTCAAATGATTTTTCGTCGTATGATTTTGAGCTAAAAAAAGCAATGTTGAGCATGGCTTCCTCTCTTACCTAAAATATAAATAATCCACTTATTCATTATCTGAAACGGGATTAAAACTAATAACTTTGTCCAGTGTGCTAGAGTTTTTTTGTCTTGTCTATCACCATTAGTCACTGTAATTACTATGGTTATTTGGTCTTCTATCATCACTTTTTGAACATCGGAAATCACACTACGAAGTAGCTTGCTTATAAGTTCATCAATATTGAATGGATCTTACTTTCGGGTGTTGAACATCTTCTTGGTCTCTTTTTCTGACCAAAAGTTAATGTTGAATTGCGCGTCGTCACTCAGTTCCACTCGATGCCAATATTGAGGTGGACTGGTGGCAAATTGCCCAGCTTGGATTTTGGTCACACTTTCTGGTTCTGTTGCGTCGGCATCAGCAAAACCATAGAAGGTGACCGTCCCCTCCATTACGCAGATCTGGCCGAATACGCCTTCTGCGGTGTTGTGGTGATTAAGCAATGCAGCCGGTATGTTGTCTTTGGTGAAAAATGGCGTTGAACGTTGAATTTTCCAGTGTGACGGAATACGTAAATGACTCATATAAAACCTCTTTTCGAACTGTGTTTTTACTTATGTATTGAAATTAACAGTCAGGATTACCAATAGTTTTCGCTACTAAATTGACCTGGCTTCTTGCGTAAGTGTTTTTGTAATCCCAATGATATTAGTGCTTCGCTCGTGTCTCGAACCATTTGGGGATTACCGCAAAGATAGAAGAAACTATGTCTTTGGTTGATAGTGATAGACGAGGCTCGTTCAAGGTCGCCTCCAAGTAACAAGCTTGGGATTCGTCCGCGCAAAGTTCCGGTGACTGATTCTCTAGAAATAATTGGCACATACTTAAGTTTCCCCTGAAAGTGTTCAACGAGTTGATTGATTCGATCTTGATACGTGAGGTCTTGCTCTGTTCTTACAGCGTGAACCAGCACAAGGTTGTTGAACGACGTTGTTTTTTTGAAATCTACTTTGCCTTGTTGTTCTATCAACAGGCTTTCGAGCATAGAGATAAAAGGGCCTACGGCCGTTCCGGTTGAAAGCATCCATAGATCATCTGCGATCTCTGGGATCTCCTCTAATGTCATGAACCCACTTGGGTCTTTACCGACAAAGATGTCGTCGCCTACCTTCAATTGATGAAGTTGAGGAGAGAGCTGACCGTTTTGATCCTTAACAATTAAAAACTCAAGCGACTGATGACCGTGTTCGTGCTCTGGCGCATTCACCATTGAGTAAGCACGTCTAACAAACTCACCTTCACTGTTAAGTAATCCCAGCTTAGTGAACTGCCCTGCTTGGTAGGGCGAGACTGGCGCACTGACTTGAAGAGAGAACAGTTGCTCCGTCCATTCGGTCTTGTGTACGACTTTTCCGGTTACTAAGCCATGAGGAATATCTGTCATATCATCACCTTTATTTAGAGAAGTTATCTCATTAAGGATACTCAACTATCTTACTTTTTGGAGTTGCATGTACCATGCCAATAATGAGAATGGTTATCAATACTGTATTTGTAAAGGGAATTACTTTCAATAGAGTCAAAAGTACTTGTATAGGTAAGTGTCCTAATGACTCTTAGTGGTCTTTTTGTTTTCATTTAAAGGTTGGGTCGTGGTGACTTGGTTATGGCTAGTTTTTAACTGAGCTTGATCAAACTCAATGAGTGGTTTGACCCTTGAACGATTCCACCAATAACTGAAGAGAATAATTTACAGATGAGTATAATGGCGGCTTTCGATCTCAATATAGCCTTGTTTTATGCTTGATAATCTTCGTATGGTCTTGAACGTTTTGTTCGTGACAATCAATACTGCTATGACGGCTTTTACCGTCAGTTTCTTTGGCCTCATCAAACTGATTCTCCCGATACATCCGGTTCAAAAAGTGTGTACTCGTTTAGCCAATTTTACGTTCTGGTGCTGGGCTTCTCTTAACTTATGGATGCTTAACGTTAATAACGATATCGAGTGGCAAGTTGAAGGCGGGGAAGATATCTCGACCAAGCAGTGGTATTTGATGATGTCGAATCATCTAAGTTGGGCGGATATTGTGATTTTGTCTTCTATCTTAAAAGACAAGATGCCGATGACCAAGTTCTTCCTTAAGCACGAGCTGTTGTACGTGCCTTTTGTTGGCTTGGCCTGCTGGGGCTTGGATATGCCATTCATGCGACGTCACTCACGCGAGTTTTTGCTACGCAACCCAGAGCGTCGTAACGATGATTTCGATGCAATCAACAAAGCGTGTACTAAGTTCAAGCTAGCGCCGACAACATTAGTTAACTTTGTTGAAGGAACGCGTGCTAACCACGAGAAGCTATCGACAGTGAAGACTCCTTATCGACACCTACTAAAACCGAAAACCGGCGGTGTGGCGTTTGCTCTATCTGCAATGGGCCCAATATTAGATGGTATTGTCGACGTTACTTTGGCCTACCCAGAGAATCAGACTTCTCCGTTTGAAGACATGCTGAAAGGTAAGATGAAGAAGGTGGTCGTGCGTATTAAATTGCACCCAATGGATGAGAACGTCAACGGCAATTACTTTGAAGACAAAGCGTTTAAGCGCCGTTTCCACAGTTGGTTGAACAACACGTGGAAAGAGAAAGACGAGTATCTCGATACGGTTTATGGGGTTGATACGCCCTGCGAGGTTGAAACGATTGATGAGCCTGATGCGGTTCACAAGAAACAAGAGCAGTAAGCTCAAACCAAATTGATAGCAATAAAAAAGCCGATAGTTCACTGAACTATCGGCTTTTTTATTGCATTGGGTGTATTAGAGGTAAGCGATAAAGTTAGTACTTACTACAGTCAAATCGCTTGGTAAGCATTAATGATGTGTTTGACTTCGCTAGGCTTACCTTGCTTCTCTTGTCCTTGATGGATACGTAAGTAGTGCTGCAATGTTTTGGCTTTGTATTGCTGTGATACCTTCATTTTCTCATCACTACATGGTGTCCAGATCTTGTCACCGACGTTTGATATTTCGCTAACGTTTTGGCTTTTTTCTGCATCACCTTGGTTATTACTCACCAATAAAATCTCGTAGTAACGACGGTTTTCTTCAATCAACACTTCGTCAATAAGGCCGAACTTGAGCGCTTTTAAATGGCTTCTTAGTTCGAATTGCTGATGCACTGGGCAAAGCAAAAAATCAATATCTTTGTCTGGATGTTGGCGATGAATGTCGTCGACGAGCTTTTGAGTTAGATCGCCACCTACACCTGCAATAATAACGAGGTGTCTGCCAGTGTGCTTATCCAGCGGAATGGCTGTGACATCTAAACAATAGACTGTCCACTGACTCTGCTTGTGTTGCTCAACGTTGTTATCTTGAGGAAAATAACGCGTTAACTTGCCTTCAAGTTCGTTCATCAGAGACGGGACGATATCGACAAAGTGAATCTGAGGGGCTTTGTTATCCGACAACAATTGAACACCCAAGAAGCCGTGATCACAGCAACAATCCCAAATGTGTTGGTAGTCATTGCTGACAAGAGAGTGGAGAGTTTGCAGTCGGTTGCTGAGCTTCATAAGATTCGTGTCGTTAGAAAGTGATAGGGCGTTGTCGTATCGAAGGCGCATTGTAATGACTTTATACAAAAACAAAAGCACCTAGAGGTTAAATCCTAGGTGCTTTATGTGTGCACGTGAATCTGCGGCAGATTATGAAGCTTGCGCGACGGCTCTAATATGGCCTTCCACTCGGTTCTTTCCTAGCTGTTGTGCAATCAATTTAGATTGTTCAGCCAAGGCTAAGGCGGTATCGACGGCCCCTTCAACCTGCGAAAATCCAATGCTCGCACTGAGTGAGAGTGTTATCTCAGGCGCTTCGATGGTTTTGGCTGCGATGCTTAATCGACACTGATCAAGCTGATGTTTCGCGTCTTGCGCACTATTGGCCTTGAATACGATCCCAAACTCTTTTTCGTTTAAGCGAGATAGACAGATCCCTTTGGGTTTTGGGAAATGGGAACGTAAGATTTCTGCGGTTAGCTTGATCATTTTGTCGCCAATCGACTCACTATAAGCTCGATTTATGTGGTCGAAATTATCGATATCTAACAGAGCAACGTAGGTATCGGGTTCAGACGAATGTACCCGTAAAGCTTCATCAAAATGCGCTTTATTGTCGAGTTGGGTCATCAAGTCTTTACAGCTAACTTGTAGGTGGATCAGTAAATTAGATAACGATACTTCGGCGTAACTACGGATCATTCGCAGAATAGATTTATTGATCGGAAATCGACTGTTGATGTAAATCACCGCGATAAGCTGCTTACGAGCATGAAGTGGGATGCAATAGTGGCGTTGGTGGATCTTGAGTTTTCGCGCCAATACATCAGCGTATTTGCCATTTTGATAGGTTAACTGCTCTGGAAAGAAGCTGTCTGCAAATGCTTGGTCTATGTGAACAATTGACTTATTACCGTGATAATCAATGGTGCAGAACGAGTGACACTCGGCTTGATACAGGCAAAACTGAATACCGTTGTGATAGGTAAAGCTATTGATTATCGATTTTAATTGCGCTTTAAAACTCACCAGATCGTTCACTCGATTTAGCGAGGATAGTGCAGAATTAAGTCGGTGAATCAGATAGCTGGCTACAACCCAAAGCAGCATAAGCGATCCGATAACAATACCGGTCAGAGTAAACTGGTGTGAACTGGTTAGAATGTCTTTTCTATCCGTACCGGCAATGAATACCCAATTGAGGCTGTTGTCAGCGTCAAACACCGAGACTTTGAAATTATCCTGATAGTAGTACTCATGATTGCCCTTTAGTTGACCTAAAGATAGTAAGTGACTGATCCCTGCATGATAGCTGATCGATTTGGAGCCCACGCGTTTCGGGTCTGGGTGGAATACGAGTCGTTCTGTGGTTCTATCAACAACAAACACGTAGCCGTTATCGAGTGTTTTTAAGTCTCTTAAGCCTTGTGTGGTATGCAGCAAATCAAATTCTATCCATATTTCTTCATTGAGCTTAGCCACGGTATGTTTGACTGCGAACACCCAGCGGTCATCAGGCTTTTGGTAAATAGAAGAGATATAGAAATCATCGACGACGGTATCTAAAGGTTGCCATTCAATCGCTGATATTTGGCTTGCCGAGAGTGGGATGCCCCGAGTCGAGATGTAATGCTTAGATTGAGGTTGGTAACGAATAATATCGGCAAAGTTAGGTGTTCTTTTTAGAATGTTTTCACTTAATTCAACAAATTTATCGCTGTTTACTGCCCCTGTTTTTATGTCACCAAGGCTAGTTTCTAAGAAATACAATTTGCCGAAGGTCGCTTCGATATTGGACTTGATAATTGAGGTGGCAATGCGGATGTTTGAAGATGATTGAGATTCTGCTGAGTTCTCTGCTTGGCTCAATTGCGTTGCTGCGAGATAGAGCATTCCTCCGGTTAATAAGAGTACGTAAGGTTTGAAAAGCCGAATAAGTGTTTTAGGTAAAGCCATGATATCCAAAGACGTTATAGATTCATTTTTATAGTACGGCCATACTAAACAGTTTTCGTAATCACATCAATGCAAATGATTCCATATAAAAGGATGATTTCTGTGATATTCAGCTAACAAAAAAGCCAGCTATAAATATAACTGGCTCCTATGGTTTTTGATGTTTTATTAAGCTGACTGAGCTTTTAATTTAAATCAAATCAAATCAAATCAGTCTTGTCTGGTGAATAGTGCAGAATCGCCATTGAAGTCGGGGATAGCAGCATCTCACCTTCAGCATGACCCGGTTTTACGTTTCGTAAGTTGGTATCACAGATGGTCACCCAGTTTTGGTCTCGATCACTTGGTAACGTAAAGCGAGCTGGTGCATTGGTTTGGTTGATTAAGTAAATCAACTCATCGCCATCTTTACCGATACCTAAATGCAACGCGACGGAGCTTAAACGGTTCCAATCATCATGTTCCATGAGTGTGCCATCAACACGGCTCCAGAAGATGCGGTTAGAGTTACGCTTTTCGCCACTGAATGCCTTAATAAATGGCACCATGTACTGTTGACGTGCCGCAATCATTTCCGACAACCAACTCTTGAAGTAGGTTTTACGCTCTGAGTCTTCCCAGTTTAACCAACTGGTTACACCATCTTGGCAGTAAGCGTTGTTGTTGCCTTTTTGAGAGTGAGACAGTACATCTGCGGTCAGAATATGTGGAATACCAAAGGCGAATAACAAGCTCGCCATAAAGTTGCGCTTTTGTTTTTCACGAGTCGCAATCACTAGTAGGTTTTCAGTTTCCCCTTCGACACCATAGTTGTCTGAGCGGTTGTCACCATGTCCATCACGATTGTTCTCACCATTCTCTTCATTATGCTTGTGCTTGTAAGAGACAAGGTCTTGCATGGTGAAACCATCATGATACGTGATGTAGTTGACGGTGAGCTTGTATGGCCAATGTGCGGCGCTGTAGATGTCGCGAGATCCCATCAAGCGAGTTGCAAACTCTTTCAGGTAGCCTTGATCACCGCGCCAGAAGCTGCGAGTGATGTCTCTGAGCTTGTCGTTACACTCATTCCAACCGAGTGGGAAATTACCCACCTGATAGCCGTTCGGGCCGATATCCCATGGTTCGGCGATGAGCTTGGTTTCTTTGAGTACTGGATCTTGAGCAACGGCTTTGAAAAATGCCGCTTCAGGATTGTAATTATCGCCTTCACGGCCCAGCGTTGCTGCCAGATCAAAACGGAAGCCGTCTATTTGGAACTCACTAACCCAGTAACGAAGGGTATCCATGACTAAGTTCAGTGCTGGCTGGTGAGTAAGGTCGACCGTATTACCGCAACCAGTGAAGTTTGCGTAATGACAACCATGCTTAATGTAGTAGCGGCTATCTAGAGCTTTTAAGTTGAAGGTGGTACCACCTTCGCCGCCTTCAGCCGTGTGGTTGTAGACCACGTCGAGAATGACTTCAATACCATTACGGTGTAGCTCGCGAACCGCGGTCTTTAGCTCGGTCACGGCATCTTTCTCGGCATAACGAGGATCTGGCACCATGAACAGGTATGGGTTGTAGCCCCAGTAGTTCACTTTCCCCATGTCTAGAAGATGAGGTTCATGCATACACGCAGCAATAGGTAAAAGTTGTAGAGAGTTGATGTTTTGCTGTTTGTAGAACGCTAGCATTTCAGGGCTAACCAAGCCCATGTAACGACCTTTGGTATTGGTTGCTACCTCTGGGTGAAGTTGAGAGAGGCCTTTTACATGGGTTTCAAAAAGAACAGTATCTTCTCGGCTGATACGTGGCTTTTCTACGTCTTGCCAATCAAAGGTGTCATCAACAACCAGGCATTTTGCCATCGAAAAGCTCTTTTCACTGCTATATGGCGTGACGTAATCGAGTGGTTCGCTGATTGCTTTAGCGTAAGGGTCTGAAAGCAGGATCGGGCCTTCATCAGTTTCAGCAAGGAAACCGTATTTTTGTCCTGCTTTTATGCCTTCAACAAACACATATCTAATATCAGCGTATTCGTTGTTTAGTTTATAAGTAACAAATTCGTCATTCTCATCGAATAATGCGAGGGAGAGGGATTTACAGTCAGGAGAATAAATAGAGAAGTTACAGCCAGTGTTACCTAGCGTTGCGCCTAGCGGATAAGGGCGAGCGAGCGTTCTAGTCATTGCTTGATTTCTTGTTCGTTTATCAACATCAGTGAACTATTAGTAAAAAGCTTTGTCACAGTAAGGTCAAGCAACTTCACAGATTAATTATTGTTAAAAAAATAATTAATCGATTAGGTTCGAATTATATATTTGAACTAGATCTCATTTAATATGAATAATTAGATCTGTGTGCTGCCTACTCCTCCTAGATTAAGTGATCTAACTCCTGTAAACACCGTTCCGTATAAATTCTACTCCCTTCTCATCCCCCTTAATTTAGTTCAGGGCGGAGGAAGTCAAACTTGTCATCCCCTCTTAATATTGGCTCCGTTGAAACGAATCAGGGGAAACCCTAAACCTCTCTATCTTACGTCCGCCATAACTGCCTTTGGTTGTCGCAAGAGAGCAAAAATATAAAACCTAATAATAAATCGTCCTTAATGGAGTTAAGAATGAAAAAAGTAAGTTTGATTGCTGCAGCGGTGACTACTGCACTTATGGCTGGTTCTGCATTCGCTGAGAATGAAGTTGCACTAGATGTAACAAGCGGTGATTCGGCAATGGAAGTAGAGGTAAAAAACCCTACTGACGTTATCGCCGACGGTTGGGAAGTACATGGTTATATGTCTTCTAACGTTCGTGTAGTAGACGGTAAAACAGTAGACACTGAATTCGGTAAGCCAGATTACAAAACGGCTGGTACTCACGGCAAGAGTACAAACCAAGTTGAATTCGTAATTAAGAAGCATTCTGAATACCAAAATGGTGTTTGGGCTGATTATGTTCTTCGTACTGAGTATGGTAATGGCAACTCTTATGCATATTCTTCTGAAGGCGGGCAAAAGAAGAATGATGATTCTCAGTTCGAAGTAAAAGAAGCTTTCGTTGAGCTAGGTGGCATTCTAGGTGAAGACACTTCTATTTGGGGTGGTCAACGTTACCTAAATCGTGCTGCAGGTATCTTATCGGGTGAGTTCTGGAAACAATCATCTGGTATTGGTGCTGGTATTCAAACTAAGTTAGGTGGTAATACCGCAGGTATCGCATACGTAATGGCTGATCCTGATGCGGGTTCTGCAGATTCTTATGCAATTGACTGTAAACAAGATGACGGCACTACATCGACAAATCCTAACGACTGTAAAGTGAAGAAAAATGATGCAAAAGAAAGAGAGACTCTCTCTTCTATCGACTTGTACTACTACGGTGTGGATGCGGGTATCGGCAGCCTAGACTTCGATCTTAAATATGGTCAGCAACACATCAACGGCGGTGAAAATGAAGACGGTATCGGCGCAGCTGTAACGCTTAATTCAAGCTATTACGGCCTAGACGGTTGGACTCAAAGTGCCATTGCTTACGGTTCTGGTGTAATGAAAAACCGTGGTGTAAACTTCGGTGGTTGGTCTGGTGGTGGTGATAAAGAAGAATCACTATTCTTGACTTCTTACGGTGTACTAAACATCTCAGAGAAATGGCAGTTAGGTACAGAAGTGGTGTACTTTACTGCTCTTGACCAACTGTTTGGTGCTGAAGGTTTAACTCGTTACATGGTTGCCGCTCGTCCTTCTTACAAACTTAATGACAATGTTCGTTTGGAAGCAACTGCTTCATATGGACATGAAGAAGGCGATGAAGGCTATTGGGGTCGTACTGGCGATGCTGTAGAAAGCAACGTTCTAAACCTTGAAATTGCAACAGCATTTACTGCGAACTCTGACTACTTCGGTCGTCCACAAGTTAAGCCTTACATCAGTTACATTAAAGCTGATGATGAAGCCAGCGCAGGTATTATTGGCATCGATAACGGCGATGACGAATTTGTATTCGGTGTACATACTGAAATTTGGTTTTAAACCGTTTAAAGTAAAAGGCAGCCATTGGCTGCCTTTTTCTGTTTCCCCCAACAACCAATAGTAAGAGAGATTACAATGACAAATAAAAGCTCTATGTTAGCCGTGGTACTAGGTGCCTTGCTAAGCGGTTGTGCTTCTGATGCTCAGGTTCAAACTAAATTAGATGCTCCTACCAATGCAGAAGTATGCTGCAGCGATTTTTCGCAATTCCCATACGCACAATTGAATGACAATGAAGATTTAAAATTTGATATCGACTTGGGATCACCAGTTGGTACATTTACAACAGGCAATAGTCACTTTACAGCGTTTAGATTTAGTGACCGTTCAGCGGAAATGGTAGTGACTCTATCTAGCTTGATGATCGATGATTCGGTTTTTGCTCCAGAAGCTATACTTCTCGATGAGAACTTTAAGCCAGTGCAAACATTGAAGTTTGAAGACTTTAAAGTTCAGGCATCCGATGCGTTTACACGAACTAGTTACATTGAACGCCTACGTGTTGATGCAAGTAAAACACCTTATATCATTATCTACACTCCCGCTGATGAGCTTGGAAAAGCCGTTAAGGTTGATCACCCAGCGAAAGTTCGGGCGAAAGAGTTTGGTGAAGTGATGCCTATGGTCACTGATCCTGTATACACTAATCAACTAGGAGGCCGTTTAGAGCTTGAGGTTGAGACTCTAAAACTTCGCCCTTACCGTGCTAAAGCTGCTGTAATTCCAGTAACTGCTGTTGCCGCACCTGTGGTAGCGACAAATAACAAAGCTGATACACAGATTCGCGTACAACAAGAGACAAAAGACTTCTATTTGTCTGCTATACAAAATGCGGTTAAATCTGGTGACGTACCTAAAGCCTTAAGTTTGTTGGATGAAGCAAAGGCTCTCAATGTTGAAGGTGCACAAGAAGCCTTTGTGCGAGCCGTCAACGCAAAATAGCTTAGTAACCTAATAGATTGGTAGGCTGAGTAACCCTGTAGCTTAGATAGAACGCTCCTTTAAAGGGGCGTTTTTTATATCTGAATTTATAGACACTTCAAGTTTAGAGGTCGTTATGCAATCTGAATTGATTATTATCGATGAGTTCTTTATTCCACAGTTGAATCGAACTCGAACGCTCCGCATTTACCTTCCTGCGGGGTATCACCAAGCAGAGCACGCTTATCCTGTCTTATACATGCATGATGGGCAGAATGTCTTTGAGAAGTCTACAGCGACGTATGGGATGTGTTGGGACGCACAAACGACACTCGATGAGATGCAAAGGCTCGGTAAGTTATCCGGGTTAATTGTTGTCGCCATCGACAGCAGTCATGAGCTTGATGGCATGGAGCGTTACAATGAGTATTCGCCTTGGCGCGCTAACCAAGAGATAAAAGAGTTGGGTGTTGGTGATGAGCTACTTAAATTTGGTGGTGAAGGGGACGAGTATATAGCGTTTATCTGTCAAACATTGAAGCCTTATATAGACCAAATATACAGAACAAAGCCGAACCGAGAGTTTACGTACCTTGCTGGCAGTTCCATGGGCGGGTTAATAAGCTTGTATGGCGGCTCACTCTACCAGAATACCTTTGGCGTGCTTGGGGTCTTCTCTCCGGCGTTTTGGTTCAATAAACCCTCATGCTTCGAGTATATGAAAGAGTTTAACTTTCTGTCTCCAATGAAAATATATATGGATATGGGAACGAATGAAGCGCGTGAAGAGACAAGCGTGGATTTTGCTGACGTTTATCTGAGTGGTTCAAGGGAAATGAATACGTTACTCACTCAAAAGCCGAACGTGACGCTGTTTTATCAAGAAGGGCAAGGTCATCAACATAATGAACTGGCTTGGTCGTTGCGATTCCCGGATTTCATCGACTTTATTTTAGATAATTAAAGAAGGCCTAACTCCGTTTTGTCTTCGTAAACGGTGTATTAGGCCTGCTTTTTTATCACGTTATAGCCGTATCACTTTATACGTCAATAAAGCGATAGACTTAGTATCAGCCAAGCTAGTCCTTGGCTGCTGACAATTTTTGCTTATTGCGTTTATTAAACAAGTAGTCCTTACTCATCAAGCTGTTGTGTTGCCTTACAAAGTCGGGCTTGGCAAACTGTAAATCGCGTAAGATGGCGTTATTTGGCTTTGGTTGAATCTCAAACTGCGCTTGTTTGTCATTAACCGTGACCTGTTGTTGGTGACTGTCGGTCATGATCTCCAACGATTGTGTTAATGGTGTCGAGATTACGGCAACAGACACATGGTTTATGTCTAGCGTAAGTACCAATGTGATTTCGGGACTTACCGTACCTTCTAGATTTGACTGAATCTTGTAATGAGAAATCCCATTTTTAGATTCAAATGACAGTCGTAGCTGGTTTCCTTGACCAAAAGGCAACGAAGCCACTAATTCGCTCCAACAACTTGGGAAGTTTGGTGTTAGGTGTATCTGATTGTCCAATAAGCGTGGGCAATATCCCAAATAGTCCTGTTGCGCGTTACGAGCGTATTCTGAAACGGA
The DNA here is from genome assembly GCF_900382755.1 of Vibrio sp. Evd11. Classification (NCBI taxonomy): domain Bacteria; kingdom Pseudomonadati; phylum Pseudomonadota; class Gammaproteobacteria; order Vibrionales; family Vibrionaceae; genus Vibrio; species Vibrio sp. Evd11. The sequence continues at coordinate 27,146 of NZ_OSDX01000004.1, read as the reverse complement.
CCAGGCCTGAGCAAACGTCCCTGATTCTACAAGGTCGCGGTCACTATCTTGGAAAGCGTCTAAATTCTCACTCATTGTCCCTCTACAGCCTTGTGTAAGGATCTGTTTTGCCAAGTTTTTGGATAGTTGGTAACTGAGATCTTGCAGCTTAAACTTGTTGAGCGCCGTAATGGTAAAGCCCGCATTCCACCCCCAGATCGTCCCGTTGTGATAAGCCGCGTCCTTGTGGTACATGGCTTGATTATCGTGATAAGGATGAAAATCGACATGCTCTTGTTGTAAGGAGCAGATCCCCCATGGGAACAATAGCGTTTCTACCGCGTTCTTGACGATGTATTGCTCTCTTTCATTCTGATTCAGCGGACTTTTCTGAGGAATTGAAATCGTCATCAACTGATTCGGACGCACGCTATAATCAGGCACATCACCTTGCGATAAATGGTCGGCTAAGCGATGGTTTTTATCATCCCAAAATTTAGTGGCGAAACTCTCTTTCACTTTTCCTGCTTGGATTGTCCAGCTCTTTTCTGAATCAGAGTCGCCCACCAGAATAGCGAGTTGAATAGCGCAGTTTAAGCTTTCAAACCACAAAGCTTGGATGTCATTGGCTTTAGGCCCACGAGGAGACCAAGGTGTCATCCCATCAATTTTTGCATCCATCCACGTATCAGGGTGGCGATGTGCCATCAGACTGTCTTTATTCGAATAATCTTCATTCAAGCAATCTTTATTCAAGTAGTGTTTTTCGACACCCGTGATGAAACGCTTGACAGTGGGATAAATGGCCTTAGCGAACGCCACATCGCCAGAGTAGTTGATGTACTCAAGGGCTTCACGAATCATCCAAGGAGTGCCATCGGTGGTGTTATAAATGATGTTCGTTTTACTGGTCACTCGATTCGGGATTCGGCCGTAATTTGTGGAATTTTCGTCGAGCATCTGCATGGACGCAAAGTTTTCAATGATCTCTTTTGCTTCACTAAACAGCCCATTAACCAAGCTTGTGCCCGACAAAGCGATAAAGGTGTCACGGCCCCAACAGTCCTTGAACCAAGGCAATCCAGCCCATATGCCCGTGCCGAACTCATGGCTAACAAAGGTTCGGCTTGCAAGGCGCGACCACATAACCGATCGGTTGTATTCAAGGTCGTTAGTCCACAAGTAGTTATTGGTTAAGAATTTATAAATGCGTTGTTGGTGTAGTACGTGTTCGTTATTTTTTACAGCTTGATCTACTAATGAACTCGCAGCGTCGAGACTTTCAGCAAATCCTAAGTAGATCTGGAATTTTGTTTGTTTCTTCGCCGTAGTAAGCATGAGTTTTACGTTGCTCTCTGATAGCTGAACAACGTCGTCAAGTTCATGGTGAGAGTCTAACGATACCTCCTCTACATACATTGCACTGTTACTACCGACAGCTATAAACCTTGGACAGCCTTCGGGGCAAACTTGTTCGTTTAGCTCAAATATTACATTTGTGTCAGAGGTATGAGCTTTGGAATGAGTAATCGGAATGTTGAGTTCTGGGATCAGGCTTAAAATGCTTGGTGTTTTTGATGAGACCGATAAAGACACAAGCCTAGAACCTTGAATAAGGCTCAGTGATTCTTGGCCATTTTTATAATGATGTTCAATACCATAAGGCATCAGACTGGCATGTTTTGCCTCTAACTTATTATTTATCTTGCCGTTGATATAGCTGGCGAAGGTACCCAGAATCCAACCTTGATGGTGGCGATACTTTCCGCTGTTTACATAGTTATAGGTTGTTCCATGATAATAACCATCGACATTATCTCCGAAGGCAAACGGAAATGAACACGTGTCAGTGATGGCTAGTCTTTGGAACAATTGGTCATGCGGCATTGCAAAGTCAGGGTGATACCAGGTAGGTAACGCCCCTTCAACTGTGATAAGGCGAGTATCAACCAGATTTCGTTGAGGTGTTGATGAGGTACTGTATTCACCTTTGGTCACGGTGAGCGTTGGCGTCGAGGTTGTGAATTGAATTTTTAATGAGTATTGACCGGCTTCTGTGGGTGATAGCAACAGGTCATTGCCAATACCTTGCGTGTTGATGATAGGTATTGCTTGTTCGAGAGCGCAAGCCGTAGCATTACTTTCATGCCCTGAAAGCGTCCACTGCTTGGTTCCATCTAAATCGGAAATTTTGAAACGATACAGATCGGTAGATAGACATATGCTTGCTCTGTAAGAGCCGTCTTGTTCTTTAATCAGTGGGGTATCTAACCCCCAACCATTAAACGTACCTTTTAGGTAAAGAGTCGGGATTTGCATAACGAGGTAACTTCCAAAGCAAAAAAGGCACAGCATGTGCTGTGCCAAAGGGACAATAGGATATTAATAAGAAGAAAGGATTATTTGGTAATTTGCTTCGCTGCTGTGTCTAGTGCTTCTTTAACAGTTTGCTTACCTTGCATTGCGTTATCGATAGCTGCGCCTTCAGCGAACCAATATGCCGTCATTTGCGGGATGTTTGGCATGATTTCGCCGTTTTCAGCATTAGTCATGGTTGATTTGATGCGATCATCGCTCTCAAGAATTTTTTGGAATGATTTTAGCGTCACTGCGCCAAGAGGCTTGTCATCATTCATGGTTTTCAGAGCATCGTCTTGGAACAGGTAGTTCTCTAAGAACTCTACCGCAAGGTCGGTATTTGGACTCGCAGCATTGATGCCAGCACTTAAGATTCCAACAAATGGGTTACCTTTACCACCATTCAATGTCGGCAGCTCTGCAACACCATAGTTAACACCAAGTTTATCTAAGTTACCCCAAGACCAAGGGCCATTAATGGTCATCGCAACGTTACCATTAGTGAACTCTGCTTCCGCGACTGAGTAATCCATATTCGGGTTAACAACCCCTTGGTTTACCATATCAACTAAGAATTGAAGGCCATGAACGCCTGCTGCATTGTTAACGCCAGTACTTTTAGCGTTGTAACCCGTTTCTGTTTTCTCGAAGGCGAATGCACCACCTGCAGAAATCATTGGCCATGTGAAGTAAGCATTTTTTACATCCCACATGATGGCTTTTTTGTCTTGTTTAGCCATTTCTTTTTGAATAGCTGCAAGCTCTTCCCATGTTTTTGGTGGGTTTGGTAGTAGGTCTTTGTTGTAGATCAGAGAAGGTGCTTCGATTGCTAAAGGGTACCCTACAATTTTACCATTCACTGTTACCGCATCCCAACTGAAGTCGACGAGCTTTTCTTTGAACTCTTTACTTGGGTTTAGTTCGTGAAGTAAACCTGATTCTGCATAGCCACCAAAACGGTCATGTGCCCAAAAAATGATATCAGGGCCGCCGCCTGTCGCTGCGTGTTGTTGGAATTTAGCTTCCAGTGAATCTGGGTACTGAACGTTAATTTTTACGCCAGTATCTTCTTCGAATTGCTTACCAATTTCAGCTAGGCCTGCGTAACTTTTGTCGCCGTTAATCCAGATCGTGATTTCACCTTCTTCCATTGCAAAAGCAGGCGCATTGAAAAGAGCAGCAAGGGTACAAATAGACAGTGTTTTCAATAGAGGTTTCATAGTTTCATTCCATATTCAGAAGGTTATCCATAACGATAATCACTTCGATCAGTTCTTATTATCTGGCTTGATTTTATCGGCTTACTTTCATCTTGAGAAATAGGTAAATGGGCTGTAGATATAGTAAAAATCTATATCATGATAATGAACCTAGAGTTTTAGAGGCTGCTGGATCGCTTTTGTGATGTTGAACGTGAAAAGAAATGTGAAGGTGGGCTCAAACAAATTGATGGTGTTTGGACGATAGTTTGATGGGGAGAAGATTGCTTATGTTGGCTTGTGCTGTGTAAGTTAGGTTCAAAGCTGTTTTTAATAAAAAAGGCAAGGTGTGACCTTGCCTTTACATGGGGGCTGGAGCTTTAGAGGGGCTAGAGTTTTAGCGCAAATGATTCATACGGAGCCAGGTGTAATTGCGCGTCGACACTTAGAATCTCACCATAGTTACTGATTAAGCAAACTGGTGTTTGAGTGCGATATTGTTCAGGCGTTTCAAGAGTGAGTGACTCCCCTGAGAAGTTACATACAACCAGTAGCTGTTCACTATCCAGCTCACGGACATAGGCAAAAACTTTGTCATGTTCTTCAAAAACCGGAACGAATGATCCGTAAACAATTGCTGGGTGAGCTTTTCGCAATTCGATTAACTTCTTATAGTGATAAAAGATTGAATTTGGATTCGCTAATGCATCTTTAACATTGATCTCTGGATAGTTTGGATTGAGTTCAATCCACGGTGTTCCACCGGAGAAGCCTGCGTTCGCCTGATTACTCCAATGCATTGGTGTTCTAGCATTGTCGCGGCTGTTCTCATGAATGGCATCCATCATGTGCTCATGAGTTATGCCAGATTCCGTTTTCACTTTGTAAAAGTTATGAGTCTCGATATCTTTGTACTGATCTAAGCTGTCGAAAGCGACGTTCGTCATGCCAATTTCTTCACCTTGGTAGATATAGGGCGTACCCTTCAAGAAGTGCAAGCAAGTCGCAAGCATTTTTGCTGACTCGACTCGGTAGTTTTTGTCATCACCGTATTTTGACACCAAGCGCGGTAAATCGTGGTTATTCCAGAATAGGGAATTCCAGCCACCATCTGCCAATTCTAGCTGCCATTTAGTCAGAACATTTTTGAATTCTCTAAGATCGAGAGGAATTGGGTTCCATTTGTCACCGTTTTCCCATGTCAGGGTGATGTGTTCAAACTGGAATACCATCGAAAGCTCATTTCTATCTTGTCCGCTGTATAGCTTCGCGATCTCTGGTGTTGCGCCCCAAGTCTCTCCAACTGTTAACAAATCTTTATTGCCAAAGGTAGCCTGATTCATTTGTTGTAATAACTTGTGTAACCTTGGTCCGTTCCCAGTAATGCCTTTATCGATTTCTTTACCGATTAGATCAATGACATCTAATCGGAAGCCGCCGATGCCAAGGTCAATCCACCAGTTCATCATATTATGAACTTCTTCTTGTACTTTCGGGTTTTCCCAATTCAAATCTGGTTGACGTTTTGAAAACAGATGGAAGAAGTATTGTTGTGTTAGCTCATCCCAATGCCAAGCGCTACCGCCGAAGATAGATTCTTGGTCATCTGGTGCGCTACCATCCGGTCTTGCATCGCGCCAAATGTAATAATCTCGATATGGATTGTCTTTTGAAGAACGTGCTTGTTCGAACCAACGGTGCTCGTCTGATGTATGGTTTACCACCAAATCCATGACAATTTTAATGTCACGTTTCTTGGCTTCGTCCATAAGGCGTTTCATGTCTTCCATGCTACCAAACTCTTTAGCAATCGCTTGGTAGTCGGAGATGTCATAACCATTGTCATCCATTGGAGACTGATAAACGGGAGATAGCCAAATGACATTAATACCAAGCTCTTTGAGGTAGTCGAGTTTGCTGATAATTCCATTGAGGTCGCCAATACCGTCATTATTTGAATCTAAAAAGCTACGCGGGTAAATTTGGTAGACCACTGCGTCATGCCACCATTTCTGTTCCATCTCAATTTCCACTTAATTAGTTAATTGTCCTTACTATAGTGATTTCCCCTTTTTGTGGGAAATAGCATTCCTAATGTTCTCTATAGAAAAATCCTATATCATGGAGGCTATCCGCTGTGCATTGTGTACAGTGGTCTAATTTGCTGAAATTCTAACCTCGCATTTTGTGATCGAATGCAAACTAAGAGAATCCTATGAATAAGCTATACCGATATTTTCTGATGGTCGCACATACAGGCAGCATTAAAGGCGCCGCGGAAAAGTTGAATATTAGCCAACCTTCCTTGACCGCTGCGATTAAGAAGCTAGAGAGTGATATTGGTGTCGCTATTTTTATTCGCAAGTCCAAAGGTGTTGAGCTCACTGAGTATGGGCTTTTGTTTCGTGAATTTGCGCAAGAACAACAAGAAAAACATTTATCACTAATGCATCGCTTTACTGATATGCAGCAACGTCAATTAGGTAAATTGAAGCTAGGGACTGGGGAAGCTTGGTGGGAGCAATTTGTTTGTGGGGCTGTGGCTGAATATAAGAAAAACGAGCCAACGGGTTCTCTACATTTGGAGTTTGGAAATAACCTATCTTTGATGCACCACTTGGTTCAAGGCGATATTGATTTGTTTGTTGGTCATGAAATTTATGGGCTGCATGAACGATGTAAGGTGACTTTTTATCCATTATTTCAAGACAAAGAAGCAGTGTTCGTTCGAAGTGGGCATCCATTACTAGCGAAGAAAAACTTAGACTCTAATTTGTTAAGACGTGACATGTTGGATTTTCCAATCCTTCAAGTCACTCCTGATCACTCTAGGCATAATTCTGTACTTTCAGATCACGTAAATTCACAACCTGGTGGTCGTGACTCTGAAACTGTAGGGCGAGATGTCTATGACGTTGACTCTCTTTTTGCGAGCTTAGATATGTTAAGAATGTCAGATGCTGTGATGCCTTACAGTCATAAAATGTGTGACTGGATGAAAGAAAGAGGCTTTGAAACGTTGTTGATTGATGACTCTAAGCGGGGGAATGTTGGGCTTTATGCTAAACAGAGTGCGGAAGATCTGAAAATAAAGTGTTTCATTGATATCTTACAGAAGGTTAATTTTGATTAGATTCTAAAACGACCAGCACCTTGATTTTGGATGGTCTAATTATTTATCGTATTTAGGTACTTAACATGACAGAAGTATCTCGTTAAGTACCTTTGTACACTTACTTTATCTTGTAATTATAAATTACTTTGAGAATGGTTGATTAGATGATTAACACCCAAGCTAAAGCGGCTAGGGGTTTTAGTTCCGCATTAAAGTAACCGACACCATTTTCCACATACAGCGTCTGCTGTTGGACGCCTTCAATATGTTCTTTGAGCGCATAGCTTCCGTCTACGATTCCCAGCTCTTGAATCACTTCTGCAGAAATCTTCAACTCGATATTATCCGTCATGCTTTGGCTAAAGTTAGCAGCCGCGAGAACCAGTTCTTGGTTATCAAAACGCAAGAAAGCATACACGGAATCACTTAGCTGATTGGATTGATGTAAATCTTGGTACGCTCCGGTCATCGATGAATGGTTTAACGAAAACGTCATCACTTGTTGGTAGAAAAGTCTGAGCTGCTTTTCGTGTTCGTTGAGTTGCCCCCCATCAAACTTTCCCCCGTTCATCCATTTTTGATGTTGAGGAACACCGATGTAATCGAATATAGATGTGCGAGAAGGTTGTCCAAAACCTGCATTCTCCGCACCTGGTTCGCCGACTTCTTGCCCGAAGTAAATCATGGTTGGAGAGCTACTTAATAGCGTACTAACCAACATGGCTGGCTTAGCGATGTGTGGGTTACCCGCAAACTCTGGAGACGCGACACGCTGTTCATCGTGGTTGTCTAAGAAGTGCATCATGTGATGTTCAATGTCCATCATTTGATGCTGGATCTCGGGGATGATTGCTGTTGAAGCCTTGCCTTGCATAATTGCTTTCAGACCATCGTAAAGATCAACTTTGTCATACAGGTAGTCCATTTTGCCTAAGTGAATATAATCTCGGTACAAATCCGGTTGATATACCTCAGCCATTAAAAAAGCTTTTTGGTTTTTCATCTTTATTGACGAGTTGAGGTAGCTCCAGAACTCGACAGGTACCATTTCAGCCATGTCATAACGGAACCCATCAACCCCTTTTTCCAACCAATATAAAGCGATGTCTCGAAATTTAACCCATGAATTTGGCACATCAACTTGCTGCCAGAAGTGGTAGTGAGCTAGGTGATCACGCTTGGCATAGCCATTTGGTAGTTCAGGGAAGTCTTTTGAGCCGTCTGGGCGCACACCATAGTTTATCTTTACAGTTTCATACCAATCATCAAAGCTCGGCTTACTTAAGCGAGATCCATTCCCTGTCCATTTGGCTGGTGCTTCTAGGAAAGGGGAGGTTAAAGCTGAATGTTGCTCACCACCAAGTGGAACAAATGCAGGATCGATCTCTGGCAGTTCGAATGAGGTGTTAGGGATGTAATAGAAATTGTTGTTACGATGATACTCAATGTCTACTTTATCTTGATCGCCAAAATCGCTGATGCCTTCAGGGTTATTCAAACCTTCGTAGTTACGAGCAATGTGGTTAGGGACGATATCTATGATCACCTTCAGACTATTGTCATGGCTTCTTTTGATTAAAGCTTCGAATTCTTCCAATCGCTTTGCTGGGTCATCAGCAAGATCGGGGTTTACTGAGTAGTAATCTTTGACCGCATAAGGTGAGCCAGCTCGGCCTTTTACGACACTAGGATGATCATCAGATACACCGATATTTTTGTAATCGTTGATCAAAGCATGGTGTGGTACTCCGGTGTACCAAATATGCGTAATGCCAAGCTCTTTAAGTTCAGTTAGGGCTGTATCCGTAAAGTCGCTAAATTTACCGACACCATTTTGTTCAATGGTGCCCCAAGGTGTGTTCTGTGTATTTTGATTACCAAATAAACGTGTAAAGACTTGATAGATTGAATGTTTTTTGTTGTACATACTTATTTCCATCTTGTGAAGTAGAGATGTAGGCCTTTGTTCTGTTAGCTAGGAGGCTAGCTCAATCGGAATGCAGCTTTATCCTCCCTAATTGAGAAATTTAGGGCGTAGTTACTGAGGTATGTGAACTGCTGCTCAAAATAGGATGCTGTGAGGCTAGCTTCAATTCTATCTCATGAGGGCTAACATAGAAAAAGGGAGGCTTAATGCCTCCCTCTAAGCCTAGTTTTTGTCTTGTAAAGCTTACTGCTTGGCCACAGAAACCACGGCCTTATCCACACTGCTGTTTAACTCATGAATCGCATTCAGAGTGAATGTGTAGCTGCCTGCTTCAGTTACGCTCAATTGGCAGTTACCACCAGTACCAAGATTGATCGAGCCATCTGCAAGTTCAACAGAGTCGCAGCCAAGGTTAGGTGTTCCCCAATCTGCATCCGCAAACTTGAAGCCATAGTTACCAGCCTCCAAGTTGCCTGTTACAGAATAAACTCCATTTGCAACAAAGCTCATCGCCCAATTATCAGCTGCACCCCATCCATTCATGTCACCACGAACATAAACCGTTGTTTGACCGTATGGAGGAATGCTAGACACATCTTTATCAGAGTTATCAACTGGCAGACCCGCTCCTTGTACGTCGCCATTTTGGGCTTGTACGAACACTGCGGTTGTTAACGCAGGTACTGTGAAGGTTTCAGCGGCGAAGTTTGCTCCTTTTACAATGTCATCTTCAGAATTTTGTTGAACGGTGTGGAGTGCAAAGCCGATTGCTCCTGTGATTTTGAACGATTGAGATTTATTGGTTGAGTTTACAACAGCAACAATCGCATCGTTGGCAGGATCTAGGTTAGCACCGGCTGAAACACCATCATCGATAGACATCACGATTAAGCCTTCGACTTGATCTTCACCAACATTGCGGAAGTCGACACGCTTCATGACTTCGTCTGCTGTGTCTAAGCGGAACAGTTCGCTTGAGCTACGGATTTTCAATAGCTCTAGGAATTGCTGCTTAGTCAGCTCAATGTCGTCTGCGTCTGGTTTAGAGGTGCTGTCAGCAATGATGGTTTTGATCAAACCCCAGTTAGCACCATCTTTATCTTCACGTGGTAAGCCAACATTCCAGTTATTGTCAGTACCATCAAACATGACGCGGTTGTACCAGTCGCCAGAGTCGTAAGAATCACGCTGCATAGACTTAGAGCGCAACAGTTCAGAACCCATATGGATGAATGGTATACCTTGGCCTAACATCACGGTAGAAAGCGATACAGACTGCATGCGAGCACGCTCTGCAGAACTAGTGCCTGCAGCGATCTTGTAAGCGTTGTTGTCCCAAAGCGTTTGGTTATCGTGTTTTGAAACGTAAGAGATGTTCTCTGAAGGTATTTTGGTGTAACCAGCGGGCGCACCGTTGTAATCGACGTTTTTACCCAGTTTGGTGTCGCCTTTGTAATCAATCAACACGTATTCTGCAAGGTTACCTGCCATCCCTAAACGAACAAGATCTTGGTTGTGTAAACGACCGTTGATTGAATCTTGATCAACTTTGGTCTCTTCATTGGCAATCGCGGCATTACCAAAACCTTGGTTGAATCGAAGTGGGTGATTACCTTCTGAATCGACGCCACCATCGAACGGACTACCGCCACGAACTGCGTCGCGCAAACGGTCCGAGAAGGTACCGATCTCAGTGCCTGCCATGTTGATTTGGTTCGCTTGATCGAAGCGTGCGTTATTCGCTACTTCGCCGAAATCCCAACCTTCACCGTAGAACAGTGTGTTCTCGTCGATTTTACGAACTTCAGTAAGAGCTTCTACCATCACGTCTTTTGGCTGGTGGCCCATTAAGTCAAAACGGAAACCATCCACTTTATAATCGTCAGCCCACACCTTAAGAGAGTCGACCATCAATTTACCCATCATCAGGTTTTCGGTCGCAGTGTTGTCACAACAGGTTGAGTTTTCGACGTCACCTGTGTTGACGTTAAGACGGTGGTAGTACCCAGGGACAATCTTATCCAGCACTGACTTATCGTTCACGCCAGACGCATTGGTATGGTTGTATACAACGTCCATGATCAGCTTAAGATCCATGTCGTGCGTCGCTTTAACCATCTGACGGAACTCTAAAATACGCTTAGAACCATTAGGATCGGTCGCGTAACTTCCCTCTGGAACCGTGTAATGAAATGGGTCGTAGCCCCAGTTGAAGCTATCAAGCATGCGCAGGTCGTTCATTAGGGCTTGGGCGTCACCCGTTGCAGAGTCATAACCATCGAGTACATCTTCGATGGTTTTGCTTTCATCTTCGTTACCACATAAGGCTGCTGCTGGTTTTACATCGCATAGTTTGCCAACTGTGTCGGTAATATCAACGCGGCTCGCTTCATCCTCATCAACGGTAGCGATATCGAATGCCGGTAAGATATGCAGCGTAGTTAAACCTGCTTCTTGCAGAGCTTGTAGGTGCTTGACCGACTCACGATCGGCTTCTGTGAGAGCGAGGTATTTTCCATTTAAGTTAGCTGTGCCGAGCTTATCGCTGAAGCTAAAGTCACGAAGGTGAGACTCGTAAAGTACATGGTCTTCGTCTTTTTCTACGGTTGGTCGTTCGTAGTCGTCCCAGTTCGTTGGTTTCAAGGTTGAATCATTAAGGTCGATAACTTGAGAGTATGCAGAGTTATTTGACAAACTAAGTGAGTAAGGGTCGGTTACTAGGCGGGTTTCGATATTGCCTGTGGTTGGGTGGTAAACCTTCACTTGGTAACGATAGTAACTGTTGACTGCATTAGACACAGCATCAGTCGCCCAAATACCTGTCTCAGTGCTTTCTGTCATCGGATAAACTTGTGAGCTTTGTAGATCTTCGCTGTAAAGAACGAGTTCTACATCTTGCGCTGTTGGTGCCCAAAGTTTGAAGGTAGCCGCACTGCCTTCAACAATCGCGCCTAGTTCTTCACCCATTGCATTACCAGCATCTTCGCTAGCAAATACCGCATCAAGCACACCAGGTTTTTGAACCTCAGTTGAAGAGATAACATTGCCATTGGCATTATAGGCAACAAAAATTATCTGAGATTTTAAGATGGTGCGTAATGTGTTGTCGTCAACGTCGATAGCAAGGGCAGGTAAGCTTGCAAGGTGGCGGAAACGCTCTTTCAATTCAGAAGGCAATTCCCCAACTTTGCTTAGTTCAATTGCAGTGCCACCAACGATCTCTTTGTCGTCGTTCATCGTGATGCTGTTATCTAATGCATAGAAGAGTTTTACAGAATCGGCATTGCTAGCGGCTTCCCAAGCAATGGTGGTAGCGTCTAACCAATGTGCTTTTTGTCCATCAATATTCACCGGGCGCTCTGAGATTGGGTCGTAGTACAACTCGCTGCTGCCATGGAATCCGAATACACCTTGCGAATCACCAAGCTTGGTTAACTCGATTTTCGAATTGGCACTACCAAACGCTTTTTCGTCGCCATTGTGTAAGATGAAGTTCATGCATTTATGCGGGTCAGAAGCATCAGGATCGACCTTCAACACATAGTAAGCGCCGTAGGTATCACTGATACCATCAAATTCGTAAGGGCTGTTCCAATCGGTTCCGGTTTCACTTAGACCCAAAGCAACTAGGTCAGTGCTAGTACAGCCTTCGCCGTTCCACAGGTGCAATCCCCAGCCGTCGTAAGTTGAGCCAGAAGCGCTCGCGGCCGCAACATCACGTTTGTAGTAAACAACGACTTCGTTTTCGCCTGCTTTGTACAAGCCACTGTTGCCAGCATCCGTACCGTTGTCGCTATTATTATCACTGCCACAACCAGCGATCAAAGTCGCAGTGAAGAGAGGTAAAATCGCTTTAGCCAAAGTAGAGCGTTTGAAGCTCCTCTTTTTGGTAACATTAAAGGCGCGTTGTAGAGTGATGCTCTTATTAATATTTATGTTGTTCACGTAAGATATCCATATTTCATTTTTATGAAGATGAATATCCTAGCCTTAGCGAGGGCCAACTATTTGTGATGATTATGTATAAAGTTATTTTTAATTAGTAAATATAGGAAACCTAGTATCAGTATCACGCTTTGTATTCCTTTTCCATTAAATTACCTGGATCAATAACACATTTAATTAATATTAAGAGCATGAGGCGTAGAGGGTAGGAGTAGATAATAAGGATGAGAACTCATCCTTATTAATGTGAGGAATATATCGAACTGATATGTTGTTAATTTAAGTTGTAAATTAAGTAAATTGTCATTTGATTAAAGGAAGGTTGTTCTGTAATTTATATTGGTAGGCGTGCTATTCATTTAAATATAATACCCAAACTAAAGACGCGAGCGGTTGCAATTTAATATTGAAACTATTGACGTTCTTTTCAACGCTTAATACCTGTTTTTGAACGCCTTCAATATGTTCATCTAGCAAGTAATTGCCATCAGCTATTTTGAGGTTTTTGATTACATCGCTTGGAATCTTTAAGTGAACACTCTCAGTGGCGTCCTGGCTGAAATTTGCGGCAACAATGGTTAGCTCTTGGTTGTCATAGCGCAGGAATGCGTAAACGGAATCACTCAAGTTGTTACTCTGGTGTAAGTCTTGATAATCCCCCGTCATTGAAGAGTGCTTGAGCGAAAAGTTCATGACCTTCTGATAAAAACATCGCAACTGTTTTTCGTTGCCGTTTAACAACCCGCCATCGAACGCACCGTGGTTCATCCATTTTTGGTGCTGTGGGACTCCCACGTAGTCGAATATAGATGTACGTGACGGCTGTCCAAAGCCTGCATCTTCTGCTCCCGGCTCTCCAACTTGTTGTCCGAAGTAGAGCATGGTTGGTGAGCTGCTCAATAACGCACTGACTAGCATTGCAGGCTTTGCGATATTTGGGTCACCAACAAACTCTGGGGAAGCAATTCGTTGCTCATCGTGATTGTCCAAGAAATGCAGCATGTGATGTTCAATATCTATCATCTGATGTTGGATCTCAGGGATGATTGCCGTTGAAGCCTTGCCTTGCATGATGTCTTTTAGACCGTCATAAAGATCAACCTTATCGTACAGGTAGTCCATTTTTCCAAGGTGGATGTAATCTCGGTATAAGTCCGGTTGATACACCTCTGCCATCAGAAAGGCATCTTGGTTTTTCATCTTTATCGATGAATTGAGGTAGCTCCAAAACTCAACAGGCACCATTTCAGCCATATCGTAACGAAACCCATCAACACCTTTGTCTAACCAGAACAAAGTGATGTCTCGGAATTTAACCCAAGAGTTTGGCACATCTACATCTTTCCAAAAGTGGAAATGGTCTAGGTGGTCACGCTGTGCATAATCGCTCGGCAGATCAGGGAAGTCTTTTGAGCCGTCTGGGCGCACGCCATAATTGATTTTCACTGTTTCGTACCAATCATCGAAACTAGGCTTGGCCAAGCGTGAGCCGTTAGCCGTCCATTTGGCTGGCGTTTCGATAAACGGGGAGCTTAGGCTCGGGTGCTGTTCACCACCTAGCGGGGTAAAGGCTGGCTCTATATCTGGCAGTTCAAATGTACTGTCGGGAATGTAGTAGAAGTTATTATCTCTATGATATTCGAGTGTTGTGTCATCTTGAGCGCCAAAGTCACAGACGCCTTGTGGTTTATTTAAGCCTTGATAATGACGAGCTACGTGGTTAGGGACGATATCGATGATCACCTTTAAGCCGTTGTCGTGGCTTCTTTTAATTAATGCCTCAAATTCTTCTACACGGTGCTCGGGGTTGTCGGTGAGGTCAGGATTCACGGAATAGTAATCTTTAACTGCGTAAGGTGAGCCTGCGCGTCCTTTCACTATGCTCGGGTGATCGTCTGAAATACCAATATGTTTGTAATCATTGATGATGGCGTGATGTGGCACTCCGGTGTACCAAATATGTGTAATGCCAAGTTTGCGGATTTCCGATAGCGCTTTGTCGGTAAAGTCATTGAACTTGCCAACGCCATTTTGCTCGACTGTGCCCCATGGAACATGTTGGGTGTTTTTATTGCCAAATAAACGCGTAAAAACTTGGTAGATGGCGTACTTTTGGTTGTACATAGTTATAATTCCTTTAACTTCCATCATGTTATGTAGGGATGAAAGGGCTTGTTATTATTTGCAGGCTAACCGAATTACAATATAACTTACTCATCCTTATTAAAATCTACACGTCGTCATTGCTACAGTATGTGAGCTGTTACCCAAAAGGAGTTGATGTTGTCCTCATCTATTCAAATCGCCATCACTTATCTAGTGTTGGCGGCTGTATCTGCGTTGTTTGTAGAAAGTTCAAAAGTGGCACTGGTATGGTATTTAGTGACCGGGCTGGTGACGTTTTTTGTGTATGCAAAAGACAAAAGAGCGGCGATTAATGGCAGTTGGCGTGTGCCTGAGAAAACCCTGCACATTTTGTCTGCTGCTGGTGGCTGGCTAGGGGCGTTAATTGCTCAAGATAAGTTGCGTCATAAAACGCAAAAACAGCCGTTTAGATCTATATATTGGCTCACCGTTGCTGTGAATATAGCGGCGTTTGTATGGACGTTAACACCGATCGGACAGTCAATGTTTGGTCGTTGGTTAAGTGAGATTATTGGATATCTTTAACCATAACCATAACCATAACCATAACCATGGCTAGCACTTGTGTACTAACCATCGCAAAGTAAGAAACTATTCGATTAGAGCATCGGAATCGTCGAGGCTAGCAACAAGCCCGCCATACCGTAGTTAAAGCTTTTAATGCGCACTGGTGTTGTTAGCCAGTGCTGGAGCTGTTTACCTGCCGCAGTCCAGAATGTCACTGATGGCAAGTTGGCTAACGTGAAGATGCCTGCGATGATGGCAAGTTCCCACCATGAACTGCCGCTGCTGTACACTGAAATCGCAGTCAGTGCCATTGACCAACCTTTAGGGTTCACCCATTGAAAACTTGCCGCGCCAATGAAGGTCATGGGCTTATACGCTTCGGTGCTTTTGGCTTTACCGCTCAAAGCTATCTTAATCGCAAGGTACACGAGGTAAGTCAGGCTCAGGTACTTCAATATTTGGTGAGAGACTGGATAAGCGTTGAAAATACCCATTAAACCGAACCCAACCAACAACAGCATGGCTGCAAATCCCAAAGCTATCCCGAGCATGTGTGGAATCGTACGGGCAAACCCAACATTAGCACCTGATGTCATGAGCATGATGTTATTTGGACCCGGAGTGAAGGTCGAGACGAACGCAAACAAGGCAAGTGCGCTAAGTTGTTCTAAAGGCATTATGGTTCTCCAGCAATAAAATGAACGAAGTGACTGACCGGTCATGACTTTCACGTGTTGAGAAACATAGTAGGTGGAAAGTGAGGCAATTATGTGCTTTTATTTCCTCTATTATCACTAAATGCACAATAATCAGTACTTATGGATAGATTTGACGAAAGGATATTGCAAGAGCTTAAGTTGGACGGCAGAATCTCCAACATTGAGCTTTCAGAACGAATTGGTTTGTCGGCTTCAGCGACCTTAAGGCGAGTACAGGATCTCGAGCGTAAAGGGATCATTCAAGGTTACCGTGCGGTTCTGGACAGTGGCTTGATGGGAGTGGGTTTTATTGCTTACGTTTCGATTGGTTTATCGAGCCACAGCAAAGCAGCACAGTTGGAGTTTGAACAGCACGTCAGTATGGAAAAAGAGGTGGTGGAGTGCCACAACATTGCTGGTGCCAATGAGTATTTGCTTAGGGTAGAAACTAAAGATCTGCCGGGCTATAAGAAGTTCCATGCCGATGTGCTTGGGGAATGCGCTCAGGTTCAATCCATCACGACCATGGTTGTGATGGACACCCCTAAAGACGAACGCTAGTCGAGTTTTATTTCAGGAGAGGCGCAGTGCCAAATACTAATCAGTTGTTATTGTTCTTAGATGTGGTTCAACAAGGGTCGTTTACCAAAGCGGCAACCTTACATGATATGGACAACTCATCGCTCTCTAAGCAGGTAAAAAAGCTCGAGCAAGATTTAGGTGTTCAGCTGCTTAACCGTTCGACACGCTCGTTTTCTTTGACGTCGGCAGGGGAAGATATTCTCGCGCAAACCTACGTGCTAAAAGATACTATCAATCAGATTCAAGGCATTGCAGATTCATATCAGTCTGAACCCAAAGGTGTGCTGCGAATTACATCGCCAATTTATTTTGGACAGCAATATCTGCAACCTATCATCACTCAGTTCATGAGAAAGTACCCGGATGTTCAGATCGTGCTGTCGTTGGATGATAAGATCGCCAATATTATCTCAGGGCAATTTGATATCGCGTTTCGCTTCAGTAAGCTTGTTGAATCCAACTTGATTGCAAAGAAGATTGCCGACAGTAACTTCATGCTCGTCGCGTCGAATGACTTTGTTAAGCAGCATGGTGAGCCTAAGACGCCGCAAGACCTACTCGCGTTACCTGCCGTGATTTATACCAATGGCGATATGACGGTCGATCATCTACGTATCAGTGAAGAGCCGCATGGCAACACTTTCCAAAGCTTGACGATTCGTGGCAACTATAAGGTGAGTGATGTTCGCACCATGGTCTCTTGTGTTAAGGATGGTTTAGGCTATGGTTTCCTTGACCAATCAAACCTGTATGCCTCAATGAAAGAGTTGGGCTTGGTTACTTTACTTCCAGACTATCCAATCTCTACTGCTGATACCGCTATTTATGCTGTTTACCCGCACCGTAAGCAGACCAAGCTGGTTAAAGAATTCATCACTACGGTTCAAAATTATATTGGCTCTCCCACGATTTGGGAAAAGATGCAGCAAGGCTAGCTAGCTGGGTTTCTAATAGTTTAAACACAAAAAAGGAGCCAGATCGTTCAACGATCTGGCTCTTTTTTATTCTTCCGGCGAATACGGATTTACAATGTAAACCTCAGCTATATCTGGCGTTAGCCGCTCTTGTTCATGAAAACTCGAGACTAGTGGTTGTGGTAACGCCTAGACCTTATAGATCTTAGCCGGAAGTGCTTGTCTTGCTGCTGCTCCCACAACCCAATCTAACATGACGCCTTTGCCTTCTCTCGTCGGGTCAATCAAGCCTATATCATTGATGTTAACGCCATCGTTCGACTTCATCTTTACTGGTTGTTGTGTGTCACCAATCCAGTGTGCACGTTCACCGAGCTCTTTGTGTCCAAAGCCGTGTTCAAAGCCTAATGTGCCTTGTTTGATGCCATCAATCACCATCGCCAACGCGTGGGTGGTTGAACTCGGTGTTTCAATGGCAAATACGTCGCCTGTTTTGATACCAGCAGAAGAGGCGTCTTGCGGGTGAATGTAAACTGGGTTCACGCCTTTGATCGACTCTAAACGTGGTGACAAGTTAGACACCGCACTGTGAATGTTGGATTTAAAGTTGGTTAGAGTAAATGGCCAATCTTTGGTCGGGAACTGCTCTACCAAAGGTGTGCCGTCTGCCAATTTTTGTGGATACCATGTTGGGCAACCCATGTACTGTTCGCCAGTGATGGTGTTGCGAGAGGTCCCCAGCTTTTCATTCCAGATAGCCAAAGGTTTGGTCCATTTGTATTTCATGGTTTCATTGGTGTAGGCATTGGTTGCGTCTTCGAAACGACCGCCACGCGCAAAGATATACGCCACTTTGAGCATCTCTTCTGGCTTGAGCGTTTTGTTCATCACAGGTACAAGGCGTTCTAGACCAGACCATACTATGTCTTCCGCGTCTACATTGGGTACGCCACCTTTCACGAATGCTAAGTTAGCCGCAGAGCGCAGGTAGAAATCTTCCGCACTATGAATGCCGTGCCAGTTACCTTGGCTGTCTTTAATTACGTTATCGCCAAAGCCACCCAAGCCAAGTGTTTTCGCCAGATCAATAAAGAAGTTCTCTAGGTTGATGGCGCGCCCATCTTGAGTGCGTGAGGTTTTAGGCTCAACAATCGGCCAGCGAGCGGTAATCGCTTTAGTTGCAACGCCATGCCATGGTGTTGCAATGCCCCAGCTTTCGTAGGTAACCGTGTCTGGGACTAGGTAATCGGAGAGTGCTGTGGTTTCATTGATGAAGGCATCGATAGAGACGATCAAGCCAAGCTGTTTTGGATCCTTAAGCTTTTCGCCTAGTAAGTTATCTAAGCCTGGAACGCCATAAAGTGGATTCGCCATATGGTTGATCCACGCTTTTGCACGGTAAGGATAGCCATCAATCGCAGCTGATAAGTGCTCGGTTAACAGCGGTGCTGAGATTGGGTACCACGGAGCACGCGTTGGGTAGGGTGACTCGCCTGCGGCAACGCGACGCTTGTATTCGCTGGTCTTGTGATATGGGAATTTGCTGCGAGACAAGAATACGCCTTGAGGCTTAGTCTTGCCTTTGAACTTAGTAAAATCGTAACGTGGCCCTGCAACAGAAGTTGGGTAGCCACCTGCTTTCGCCATCGCCCCGCCTTTTGCATTGATGTTACCAATCAGCGCGTTCAGCATTAGGATAGAGAACGAGTTGTAGAAGCCGTTGGTGTGCATGTTGCCACCATGAGTATCAACAACTGCTTTCGTTCCGTAGCTGGTGAAGCGTTTCGCCAGTGCAATAATCTGATCTTGTGGGATTTCACACTGCTCGCTGTAGTAAGCAAGGTCATATTTGAAGGCTTCTTCTTTTAATCTTTGTAGAGAAGACTTCACACGAACGGTCTGACCATCGATTTCTACGTCTTGATCGACGAACAGAGCCGCTTCATTCACCTGTATATACGGTGATAATAGTGACGTTGTCACATCTAGTGCGATAAATCCATCATCGTCAGACATCGGTTCGCCTGTTTCTAGCAAACCCACATCCGATACGCGAAGCATACGCCCGTTTTGTGGGTGTGTTTCGTCACTGATTACAAGGTGTGAAGCATTACACCAATGCGTGGTGCCTGCTTTTTGCATCGCTTGTGCACTTGGGCGAGACAAGAAGTCGTGATTGTAGCGTTGGTTCTCGATGATCCATTGGATCATGCCCAATACTAATGCTGAATCGGTGCCCGGTTTGATCGGTAGCCAGTTGTTGCGATCGCCTGCTGCAAGGCTTGAAGATCCAGCCGGAAGACTTGGAGTCACTATGGTGTAGCTCAGTTTTCCGTTGGTACGAGCCTCAGCCAGTTGTCTTGCTTGGCGCTTAAACGGGTTACCTGCTTGAGCCGGAGACATACCGATGAAAAGAATGAACTCTGCGTTATTGAAGTCAGGTTTTAAATGCGAAAACTTGTCTAGATCATTCATGATCGCGCCAGAACCTGCACGGAATGCGTAGCCACAGTAAGAACCGTGGTGACCAAAGTTGCGAGTACCGTAGCTGTTAAATGCAAAGCGCTTCAAGATGTCGTCACGGCCTTCATTACCGGCATTAGTCACAAGTAATTGGTTGGCTTTTGGGCCGTACTCAGGGTTGTTTGGATCAAGTGGTGTTTCGATGTCGCGAATCGATCGTAAGCCTTCAACGTCACCTTCACCGAATAAGTCACCACCCTCGGTGATCTCAGAGATAAGTTGTTCGTAGCTGATCGGCTCCCACTTGCCTTCACCTCGTTTACCAACACGTTTTAACGGTTGAGTGATTCGGTATGGGCTGTTTTGAATCTCTAACATGCCATTACCACGGGCGCAGGCTGTCGAGCGGTTATTGATACCGGATTCACCAGACAAGCCAATGTAGGCGTCTTTTACAGGCGTTTTGAACGGGATCTGTTGGTCGCTTGATAGCGGGTGGTAAGGGTTTCCCGAGATGCGCAAAATCTCGTCATTGCGATTATCGATGCGCACACGTAAGCCACACAGTGTCCAGCAGCCAAAACACATTGATGGTGCAACGCGTTGGTTTGGATTCGGCGAGATCTTACCTTGTTCATCGACACTGTATTCTGTCTCGAGTGAGTTACCGTGATGGATGTGATTGGTTTTCTTACCTGCGGTGCCATCAATAGCACCGTGAACCATATGCTTTGTGGTTGTCGCATAACCTGCAGCAAAAGCTCCAACACCACCGGCAGCAAGGCCTGTTTTCAAAAATTGACGACGTTTGTTATCCATGATGATTCCTCAGACTACAAGCTATGTGAACGGTTAAGTGGTGAAGGTGTATTTTGGTTTGGCTTAGATTCTGTCTTTTGTGCAGAGCCAGTTGTGCTTTTAGATCCAGTAGACACGATTTCAGAAGCGAACAACGCAAGCGCTAACCAAAGGCCGCACATACCAACGATGCCGAGTAGCCCAGCGCTCCCCATAGGCAGTTCATAAGGGAATGGGCCTACATCAAAACGTGGGATGGTTTGAACTTCCATCATGGTGACCCAACGTACCGCCCATGCTGAAATCATGGTCGCAAGTGCTACACAGATAATTCCTAGCTTGCTTTGCGATAAGCGTTGTAGGGGGAGAACCAAGATCATGCACAGCAAAATACTGGTGGTCATGATGCCTAGATTGATTCCCCAAGCGTTGTTCTCATAGAGATTGAAGTGACCATGGTTAGATGCCCAAATCGACGTGAGAATGATGGCAAGGCCACCTGTTAAGGTAATGGTTCTTTGTATCAGAGCTAGGTCTGTTGGTTTTAAGCTTGGTTTGCTTGAAGGCAGCAGAGCCCAAATCAACAGCGTTAAACCCGTTGCAGCAAAGAATGCGGTCGTGAACCAAAGTAGTGGAGAAGCCGGTTGATGCCAAAGCGGTCGGCTCGCCAAAATTGCAATCTCTGCGCCTGTATAAAGCGCGATGCTTAGGCCCGAAATAGCCGTCACAGCAGCGAGCGCAATCATCAGCTTTGACGATATTTGCCATTGACCTAGCGTCAGCCAAGCCAAACGTTTTAGAAGTGGGTTTTCACTTTCCTTAAGCTGTGCGATGTCGTCACGCAGGTAAACCCAAGCAGTCGCGACAGCCAGACCAGAGAATAGAGGTAGAAACAAAGAGCCTAATGACATCCATGACCAAGGCGTGATGTGGGCATAGAAGTGCCAAGCACGTCCCGGTTGGTGCAAATCACCGGTTAATGCTAATGGCCCAACAATCGCGCCGATGGCCATCACAAGCACAAGGGCAGAGCGGAATTGATGGCTGGTTGAGTTTTTGAATATCAGTGCAATCAAAAACAGAATAGCCGCCGCATAAGCCGAACCGATGTAGAAGAAATATTGAACTGCCCACGGTAGCCAAGCGATCTCTTGAGCGGGAACTAACACCTCAGTGATATTCATGCTGTCTCTCCTTGTTTGCCTTGTGTCGCGATTGCTAATTCTTGTTTGCTAGAGGATGAGTTATCGATGGCGGCTGGATCATAAATCGCAGGTTGGCCTTCAATGTGGCTAACGAATCGCTCGTTCATGCCGATATAGAAAACATGGGGGTTGGTATTCTGCTCAGGCTTAAGCACCTTGATGTCGTCTTGGTTTTCATTGAGCAGACGGTTGATCTCGCTGTTTGGATCTTTAAGGTCACCGATGACACGCGCGCCACCGACACAAGTTTCTACACAAGCGGGCAGCAACCCATCTTCAAGGCGGTGTGCACAGAAAGTACATTTGTCAGCGGTAAGGGTGTCGTTATTAATGAAGCGAGCATCGTAAGGGCAAGCTTGAACACAGTAAGCACAGGCTACGCAGCGTTCGTTGTCGACCATCACAATGCCGTCTTCACGCTGGAAGGTCGCTTGAACAGGGCAAACCTTGATGCAGGGTGCGTTGTCACAGTGATTACACAGGCGAGGCAACATGAATGATTTCACGTCTTGTTGAGCAGTCGAACCATCATCGAGGGAGACTTCATACTGTTTTACGGTGGTTCTGAACTGGCCAATCGGCGCTTGGTTTTCAACGCTACAGCCAACAGTACATGCCTGACAGCCAACGCATTTACGTAAATCAATCGCCATTGCGTAGCGTTTACCTACTTCGCCTTTGCGGTCAGGTTGGTTGTTATTGCGAATGGCTGTGCTCGCGACTACGGTGTTGATTCCGGTAATGGGAATGAGCGCAGCGCCGGCGGAAACTTTACCGAATTGGCTGAGAAACCGTCTTTTCAATGAGTCCATAGAGGTACCTATAAATGGGTATTCGATCTGTTAGGCTCATTGTCAGATTTTGACCGCACACGGGGTATTGTGGATTTCCACATACCCAGATCAAAGTTGACCTAGAACAAATGTGGTTTTCGCTATCTAGCTGTTATGCTTTTTTTTAGAGGCTTATCTAAAGCGCTCTAAAGGGTGAGTTAAGCGTTGAACATGTCGTCAACTTCAAGAAAAAGTGAAATGACGAGAGAATAAATTGAATAAACAATCTGCTTGGAGAAAGAGATTTCAGTGACCGTTCGAAACCTAATGCAGTCGTTAGCCTTTTTGGGCTGAGCCTAACCGCAGGAGTGTGTTTTGCGGCTCAATCGGAGCAAGAGATTGCCACGACAAGCACTGTTGAGTCGGAGCAGGTTATTGAGGTCGGTGTGCTGGCGACTCGAGGTAAGCTTTCAGCTCAACAGCGTTGGCAGCCGACAATGGATTGGTTGTCTGAGCGCATTCCCGGAAAACACTTTGTTCTCAAGCCTTTCAACTTAGAAGAGATGGCCGAAGCGGTAAAAGATATCACTGTCGATTTTGTTATCACCAACCCCGGTCAGGCGGTTCGATTAGGACGTCAGTATGCGCTTTCTTGGATGGCGACCATGACCAGCCATAACTTTGAAGCTCAAGGCGCCAGTAATACCCGCAGCATTGGTTCCGCTCTGGTGGTGAGAAGAATGTCGCCTTATATATCTCTCGAACAACTCAGCGGTAAGCCGATTGCGGCAGTATCTGAAAATGCTTTTGGTGGTTACCTCACGATGCGTTACCAAGTGATGCAACAAGGGCTTAACCCCAACCATTTTTTCTCTAATACTCAGTTCTTAGGTTTCCCTATCGATGCCAGTTTGTACCAACTGCGAGAAGGGCATATTGAAGCGGCTGTCGTTCCTGCTTGTTTGGTTGAGAGCATGATCAGTGAAGGTTTGTTGATCGCTGGGCAATATCGAGTGATTGAAAACCAAGCTCCAGAAGGATTCCGTTGCCAAGTATCTACCCCTTTGTATTCCAACTGGTCGTTCGCCAAAACAGAGCGAGCGTCTTCGGCACTGGCGAAACAAATGAGTCAGGTGCTGTTTTCAATGCCAAAGAGCAGTGCGCCAGCCATTGCAGCAAATGCATCGGGCTGGACTTCACCGACAAGCCTGCTGTCGATCGATAAGTTATATCAACAACTCGACATGCATCCACTGCAACAACCTTGGTGGAAAGAAGCGTTGATCTGGCTCAAATACAATCAACAGTGGGCATGGGCGTTCTTTACTCTTGTGGTGTCGCTGAATGCTTACCACTTCTGGCTAGAATACAAATTCAGTCGCAGCAAAAAGCAACTAGAAGCGACGCTGTACAAGCTGAAAAGTAAGAGTGAACAGCTAGAGCACTCACAACGTATCGCGGTAGTTGGTGAACTAGGCAGCAGTTTGGCACACGAGATTAATCAACCTTTAGCAGCAATTCGGAATTATAGCGAAGGTGGCTTACTGCGGATTTCGAAGAACAAACCACTGACCGATATTGAACCTGTGTTTGAGAAGATTCAGTCTCAAGTGGATCGTGCTGATGCGATCATCCAGCGCTTAAGAAACATGATCAAAAAACGCTCATCAGAGAAATCTCAAACTGATGTAGAAGTGCTTCTTACAGATACCATTGAGCTACTGCAATTTCGATTACAGAAACACAAGATAACCATTGAACGTTATGCCGTGGGCAAACCTATCAAGCTACATGTTGACCCTGTCGGATTGCAGCAGGTAGTTGTAAATTTGATCAACAATGCGACTGATGCGTGTAATGCTCAGATGCATCGCGAACAAAGCGCTACGTCTGATATTGGTAACAAAAATAACGAACCATCGACAATTAAAGTGATTACCGAGTATCAACCGGATAAAATGATACTGTCGGTTATCGATAACGGCACGGGCTTAGATTTTACCGAGCAACAAGTCACTCAAGCCTTTGTGAGCAGTAAAGAAAACGGCTTGGGCTTAGGGCTTGCGATTTGCCAAGACGTGATTGAAGACCACAGTGGTCAAATGGCCATCATTTCACTTACTCCTCATGGTTGCCATGTCGCGGTGACACTGCCTTTCTCTCTTTCAAATGATTCATAAGGAATCTTGTTATGTCTGAACTTCATCAAACGTTGCCGGTTTATGTAGTTGATGACGATGAGTCGATGCGCGACTCATTGGTGTTCTTATTGGAAGAGCATGATTCCACGGTGTCAGCCTATCAAGATGGCCCAAGCTTTCTGGATTCAGTGGATTTGAGTGCTGCTGGGTGCGTGGTGTTAGACAGCCGAATGCCTGAAATGAGAGGGCAACAAGTTCATGAATTGATGGTGAAAGCGCAGAGCCCACTTTCGGTGATTTATCTGACGGGTCATGGTGACGTGCCAATGGCGGTAGAAGCCTTACAAGCGGGCGCGGTGAACTTCTTTCAAAAACCGGTTAAAGGCAGCGAATTGGCTGAGGCTATCAAGCAAGGGCTAGAGGCTTCTGAAAAGCACTTACATATGAATGTGTATCGCCAAGCGTATGCATCATTGACTGAACGCGAAATCGACATTCTTAAGCAATCATCGACGGAAAACGCAACCAAAAAATTGCCGATGAATTATGTATCGCGATGAGAACGGTTGAAGTGCATCGAGCGAGTTTGATGAAGAAGTTTTCTGCGAAAACGGTGGCTGAGTTGGCATACATTTATGGACAGCTTACCTAATCACGATTGTACGAGATTAAGGATGGAAAATCAGTAACGTTACCATTGATTTTCTGATGAAAGGTGGTCTTCATAAGTAATCGATATTGAAGCAAGATCACACCATTTATGGAGTGCATAAGGATAGGTCTCAGTAGACTTTTTATCGCTATGTATTCCTGAGATACTGAACTAAGTTCATTTTAGGGCGGAACGTTTTAAGAACGGCGCTTTTCCCTGTAATTCGAAACATTCACTATAGGTTGAGAGCACCTCGACACCGAGGCTGATACCAACCGAGTTAGGTTAAAATATTTTATGAGTACAATGGGAATCGCAATTGGTGCAGCGGCTCTTTCGTTAATACTGGTTGCCGTCTGGCTGATCTCTTTATCGTTAAGAAAGCAGCGCTTGGAACAAGAGCGTAAGGCTCGCGCTGTCGCTTACCGAAAGGCGATTGAAAAAGCACGCATCCAAGAGCAAAAAGAGCGTCATTTCAAAGCTGAAACCGGACATGTACCGTCGATTCTGTATTTGGCGAAGGAGGCGGAACGTAACAATATTAAAGAAGCTCTGTATTGGTATGATAAAGCAGCACAACTCGATAATATCAATGGCATGTACGGCATTGTACGTTTGAGTATGAAGCGTAAAGAAGACCTGATTTTAAGAGAGAAAGCCAACTTTTGGCAGTTGGCAATATCTGCCCTGGACAATGACGTATCGGCGAAATTCGAGATGGGTAAAGCGCTCGTCTTTGGTCGCGGAACTGACAAGAACATCCCTAAGGGTTATACCTATATCGAAGAGTCTGCGGCTGGTGGTAATACCGAAGCGATGCTGTTTATTGGTGACTGGTGTCTAGATAAAGAAAACCCAGACTACTCTGCCGAAAGCTCTGTCGAGTGGTACCAAAAGGCCGCGGAAAAGAATAGCTTAGATGGCAAGATCAAACTCGGTATGAGTTATTTAAACGGTGTTGGTGTTGAGCCTAACCATGGTGAGGCTGTTTACTGGCTTGAGACGGCTGCAGAAAAGAACAGTGCAGAAGCGATGTTTAGAGCGGGTGAAGCTTGGATCGACCATGGTGAACACGGCAACGCTATTGCTTATATCTGGCTATTTCTATCGGCTCATTTTGGTTACTCCGAAGCAAAGCATTTGAGGGATAAAGTTGGTGGGGAGCTTGGTGTGGATGCCGTCGTGGGCTTACAGGCTCTAACTAAACCGATAATGACTAAGCTGACACAAGAAGCCGTCACCAAACACTCGGTTATTAAGGCGTTGAATAAACTCTACAAACGTAACATCCCGATCCCTAAAAAGGTGAAAGAGGTTACTGAAGAAGAGGAAATTGACGAGTCGAATGTACAAGGCAGCGATGTTGAAATGAGTTTCGAGATGAAAGCCCCGAACTCCAACCCAGAGCACAACCAACAATATTCTCCAGAGCAACACGCAGCGTCCCAAACGGGTACGGCTCAAAGCTCAGATAATGCATCGTCACCTACGCCTAACAGTGCGTCTTTAGACTTTAGCCAAACCAATTGGAGCAACAAAAACTAAGTCACTAGCTTGATGAGGTGAGCGTTTGAGTGAATTGAACTCTCATTTAGGTCAGCTCTGCTTATTTTAGTCACACTTCATTTGAGGCGAGACACTCTGAGTTAGGAATGACAGGATCAAAAAAGGGAAGCTGATGCTTCCCTTTTTATTGGCTCCTCAAAACCACCGCCTAGGGCGGTGGTGATTGTTCCTTGAGGCTA